>SIRV01000028.1 GCA_004366195.1 Actinomycetota bacterium | reverse complement strand
CCGCGGTGATCTCCGTCACGAGCTCGCCCCCTCGGTCGTCGCATCCTCAGGCGCCGTGGCGTCGTCCTCGGCCTGGGCCCCCGCGGCCTCCGGCACGACCTCGGGCTCCGGTTCGAAGACGGCGCCCACGGTCGCCGCGGGCTCCGGCTCGAACACCGCGCCGGCCGGCACCTCGGCCGCCTCCGGCTCGGGCTCCGGCACGATCTCCGGGCCCGTGGCGCGCGTCACCGCCGCCTCCCGACCCTCCTGGCGGCCCTCGGCGAGGGCGTCGGCGATGATCCGGGTGATGAGCGAGACGGCGCGGATCGCGTCGTCGTTGCCGGGGATCACGTAGTCGACCTCGTCGGGGTCGCAGTTCGTGTCGACGATGGCGACGACCGGGAGGCCGAGCTTGCGGGCCTCGGTCACCGCGATGTGCTCCTTCTTGGTGTCCACGACGTAGATCGCGTCCGGCAACCGGTCGAGCATCTGCATGCCGCCGAGGTTGCGCTCGAGCTTCGCGGCCTCGTGCCGGAGGCGCATGGCCTCCTTCTTCGGCAGGAAGTCGAACGCGCCGGTCCGCTCCATCTCGCGCAGCTCCCGGAGCCGGATCAGCCGCCGGGAGACGGTCTGGAAGTTGGTGAGCATGCCGCCCAGCCATCGGGTGGTGACGTAGGGCATGCCGACACGGGTGGCGTGCTCGCGGATGACCTCCTGGGCCTGCTTCTTGGTGCCGACGAACAGCAGGATCCCCCCGCGGCGCCCCAGGTCCTTCACGAACCGGTACGCCTCCTCGAGCCCGGCGAGGGTCTTCTCGAGGTCGATGATGTAGATGCCCGATCGCTCCCCGTACAGGTAGCGTCCCATCTTCGGGTTCCAGCGCCGGGTCTGGTGCCCGAAGTGCACCCCTGCCTCGAGGAGCTCACGCCTGGTGACGACAGGCACGCGCCTCCTCCTTCCGGTTGTCCCTCCGCCCGGTTCCCCTCGCCCCCGGCCCGGCGCCGCGACCGCGGCGGTGCGGGACCCCGGCGGCGATCCCCGGGCGTGCGTGCTCGGCGCGCCTCGCGCCGGCGAAGGCGCAGTCTACCAGGGGTTCAGCGTCGCCGCGCCCGGACCGGCTCCTCGGGGATCTCGTCCTCCACCGTCATGAACCGGTAGGCGAAGGCCGCCAGGAACCCGAGGTGCACGAACGTGCAGAGCAGGGCCCACACCCAGGTGGCCAGGCCCGGGTTCACGCCGAGCTCCGATCCTCCCGGCGTGAGGGCGAGCAGGACGGGCAGCGCGAGGAAGATGTAGAGCAGGCTCATCAGCAGGTGCCGGCTCCCGGGCATGAGGGCCGCCCGCGCCGCCCGACGGATCACCTCGGTCAGCGGCAGGTCCGGCCGGCGCAGCGCCAGCACCGGGGCGAAGACGAGGAAGAACATGGCCGCCACCAGGAGGAGGATCGAGCCGAGGAACCCGAACCCAGGACCGAGGAACGGCAGGACCACGCTGCCGAGGATCATCGTCGAGAGCGAGAGCAGGCCGACCACGGCCGTGACCGGCGCGATCCTCAGGCCCCGCCGCAGCGCCTCGCCGAGGGTTCCCTCCCCCTCGTAGATCCGGACGACGAGCGCGGTGAGGACGGCGAGCAGGAGGGCCCGCACGAGCAGGAACCCGGTGGCCGCGAGGAACCCCAAGAGCCCGAAGCCGTAGATGGTCACCCCGTTCAGCGCGTCGAAGTACGTGCTGACCGGCGGCAGCGCGAGGAGGTTCACCAGGCGCCCCGGGGGGCCCTCCAGGCCGAGCGCCACGAGGGCCACCCACAGCGCGAACACGAGCCCGAAGGAGGAGAGGAGGATGAGGGGAGAGGACCCGACGGTGAGGAACCCGCGGCCCAGGGACCGCCCGATCGGTGGCCACGTCGTATCGATCGTGGGGCCGCTCAGCCACCCGAGCAGGCGCGGGACGCGCGGGCCCTCCGGCTCGGCCTGCCGCTCCCGTCGTGCGACCTCTCGCTGGGGGAGCGCTCGCCCCGAGGGCCTTCCCTTCCCGCTCACGGCTCCGCCTCCACCGACCCCTCACGCGTGAACGCCGGGCCGAACCGCGGCGCGAGGAGCCGGAACGGCACGAGGACGGCCACCCCGACGATCGCCGCCGCGAGCGCGAACCACCCCACCAGGCTCGCCGGCACGGGGATGGTCGGGGAGGCGACGCGGACGAGGACGCCCTCCGGATCGTGCTCGTAGGCGACGAGCGCCGCCTGGGAGCCCCCCGTCGGCGCCACCAACACCTCGTGGGACAGGGCGAGGGGCCCGATCGGCCCCGGCGCCATCCCGCTCTCGTACACGAGGTCTCCGCTCGTGGCGTCGAAGGCCGCGAGGCGGCCGTCCCCCAGGCCGACGACCACGTACGGCCCGACGACGACCGGCGAGCTCTGGACGATCAACGCGTTCGTCTGGTGGTCCCAGTCGCGGCGGCCGTCGGCCGGGTTCAGCCGATAGAGGCCGCCCGCCGCGTCCGCGATGTAGACGTTGCCGGGCTGGTACGCGGGGGCGCTCGCCGGCGAGAAGAGGTTCAGCGCGAGGGCGTGCCACCGCAGGCTCCCGTCCTCGCCGCTCAGGCCCCGCACGAGCTGGTCCCCCGCCCCCAGCACGACGGCCCCGTCCCCCGCCGAGAGGGCGGAGACCACGAGCGCCCCACCCGCCGGCGAGAAGGTCCAGCGTCGCTCCCCGCTCCGCGCGTCGAGCGCGAGGACCTGGGCGCGGCGCTGGTCGAGGTTCCGCGCGGCGACGTACACGCGCCCGTCGGCGACCGCCGGCGGCGAGTCCACCCTCCCGACCGCCTCCGCCTTCCACACCAGCGCGCCCGTGTCGACCGAGAACGCGTAGACGCCGCCGAGGTCGTCCCCCACGTACGCGAGGTCCTCGGCGACGCTGACCCCGCTCCGGCTCGTGGCGTCCAGGCGAGCCCGCCACAGCTCCGAACGGTCGGCCAGGTCCACGGCCACGAGCTCGCTCGCGCGGGTGCCCCCCGTCCCGGCCTCGGGCGAGGGGCTCGGGCTCTGGCCGGGAACGCCGCGCGGCGGCCCCTCCAGGTACAGGAGCACGAGCCGGTCGCCGACGGTCCCGAGGGCGGGCGTCGAGATCGGTCCGCCCTGGCGTGGGATCTCGAAGGCCTGCTCGCCGCTCGCGACGTCGATGCCGTACACGGCGTCCCGCCCCACCGCGACGGCGAGCTCGCCCGTGAGCACCGCCCCAGAGATGCCCCCGGCGGACGGCCGGAACCGCCAGCGCTCGCGGTACGGGGGCGCCGGGGCCTCGAGGATCGCGCCGGGATGGCCCGGACCGCCCTGGAACTGCGACCACTCGACGTCCCCCGCCTGCTCATGGGCGAGCGCCGCGCCGGGCGCCAGCGCGCACGCGGCGACCAGCGCCACACAGGCGGCACGGGCGAGCGCTCGAACGGGGTCGATGTGGTGGAACAGGCGGGCCATCCTCGGTCGCGGGCGCACATGGTATCGCCGGAACGACCGGCCTGACCGGGCTCACATCGGCGCGTGCTCGGAAGCGAGGTGTACCACCTCCGGGACCGGTGCCGGCCCGAGGAAGGTGAGGGGGTCGACGTACGCTCCGTCGAGCCGAGCCCCCAGATGGAGGTGGGGGATCGTGGAGCCGGCGTGGCCGCGTCCCGAGAGCGCCACCGGCGCCCCCACGGCCACGACGTCGCCCTCGCGCACGAAGATCGCCGAGAGCCACGAGTACGTGCTTCGGAGGCCCTGCCCGTGATCCAGCGTCACGAACAGCTCCCCGCCCACCTTCCCGGCGAAGCTCACCACGCCGGCCGCCGGCGCGAGGACCGGCGTGCCCGCCGCCGTCGCGATGTCCACGCCGCGGTGCCCCGCGCCGTAAGGCTGCTCCGGTGGGTCGAAGTCCCGGATCACCGGGCCGACGACCGGCCACGACCAGTCGCCCCGCATGCGGGCCTGCGTCGCGGCGGCGCGCAGGAGGGGCCCGGCGTCGGCCGACCCCATCCCGGTCGAGGAGGGACCCGAGACCGGCACCAGCGCCGCAACGACCAGGCAGGCGACGAGGGTCCGGGCCGCGCGGATCATCGGGCCCGAACGCTACCGCGCCCGGCGCGTCGGGGATGTGACGAGGATCACGGCGCGCACCCCCCGGGGGAGAGAACGCCGTCGCTACTCGCGCTCGACGAGCTGCAGCCGCAGCTGCCCCACGGCCTTCGTGTGGATCTGGCAAACGCGGGACTCGGTGACGCCGAGGATCTCGCCGATCTCTGCGAGGGTGAGCCCCTCGAAGTAGTAGAGGGTGACGACGATCTTCTCCCGCTCCGAGAGCGAGTTGATCGCCGCCGCGAGCAGTCCCCGGGTCTCCTGCCCCTCCAGCCCGAGGGTCGGATCCCCGGTCCGGTCGGCCAGGGTGTCCATGAGCGAGACCCGCTCTCCGCGGTCGGTCCCCACGGCGAGCAGCTCATCGAGGGCGAGGACCGAGACGAAGGAGATCTGGTTGATGACGTCGTGGAGCTCCGAGAGGGAGATGCCGAGGCGGTCGGCCACCTCGCGCTCGGTGGGCGCCCGCTTCAGCATGGTCTCCAGGTCCTGGTACGCCTTCTCGATCTCGCGGGCCTTGAAGCGTACGGAGCGGGGCACCCAGTCCATCGCCCGCAGCTCGTCGATGATGGCTCCCTTGATCCGCGGGATGGCGTAGGTCTCGAACTTGTTGCCCCGGGCCGGCTCGAACTTCTCGAGGGCGTCGATGAGACCGAACATCCCGTAGGAGACGAGATCCGCCTGCTCCACGCTGGCCGGCAGGCCGGTCGCCACGCGGCTGGCCACGTACTTCACGAGGGGCGCGTAATGCAGGATGAGGCGCTCGCGGGCCGTCGGCGACCCCGTGGTCTTGAACTCCGCCCACAGGGCCTGGAGGTCGTCGCCCCCCTCGCGGGCCGCGTCCCGCTCGACCCGCGTGAGGTCCACGGTCGTCTTCGTCGTCTTCGCGGTCCCGGTGCTCGCGCGGCCCGAGCCCGCCTTGGCGGCCTTGTCCTTCGCGGTCTCCCCCCTTGCGGCCTTGGCGCCCTTGGGGGAGGCCACCTTCGCGGCGCGACGCGCGGCCTTCGGCTCGCTCGGCGTCTGCGCCGCCGGCTCGGCGCCCTCGCGTGGCTTCCCCGCGCGGGTCATCCGGCCCTCGGATGGCTCCGACGGTACGCCTCGAACAGGCGCGACCGCGACACGTGGGTGTAGCGCTGGGTCGTGGCCACGCTGGCGTGACCGAGCAGCTCCTGCACCACCCTGATGTCCGCTCCCCCCTCCAACAGATGCGTGGCGAACGAGTGCCGGAGCGTGTGTGGCGTCACACGCCGAGCGCCGAGCGTCCGCTGCCCGTATCGTCCCACAAGCCGGCGCACGTCGCGCGTCCCGATCGGGCGACCGCGCCGGTTGAAGAAGGCGGACCCGGAGCCGTCGGCGAGCACCGGCCGGCCGCGGCGGAGGTAGGCCTCGAGGGCGTCCCGCGCCGGCTCGGACAGCGGGACCTCGCGCTCCTTGGCGCCCTTGCCGAGCACGAGCACGCGACCGCGGACGAGGTCGATCCGGTCGACCGTCAGGCCGGCGAGCTCGGCCACCCGCAGGCCCGACCCGTAGAGCAGCTCGAGGATCGCCCGGTCACGGAGGGCGACCGCGAGCTCGAGGGGATCCGCGCCCTCCGGGGGGACAGGGGCTTCGACCAGGGCCGCCGCCTCCCGAGGCCGGAGCACCCCCGGGAGCCGCTGGAGGACGCGGGGTCGGCCGAGGAGCGCGGACGGGTCCTCCGGGATCTCGCCGCGCGCAAGGGCCCACCGATAGAAGGTGTGGATGGCGCCCACCCTGCGGGCGATCGAGGACCGCGCGTACCCCCGCGTGACCTGCTGGGCGAGGAAGCGCCGAAGATCCTCGAGATGAGCGGTCCGCAGGCCCCGCCGGCCACGCGCGAGGAAGGTCGCGAGCTGCCCGAGGTCGCGCCGGTAGGCGGCCACCGTGTGCTCGGAGAGGCGTCGCTCCAGGGCGAGGTGGTCGAGGAAGGCCGCGATCAGCTCCGCGTCCTCGGGACGGGGTCGGCGGGGAAGGTCGTCCGGCTCACGCATCGTCGGGCCGCAGCCCTTGTACCAGCGGACCGGGGTCCATGCAAGCGTCCGGCCCTGCGAGGGATACGAGGGTGGAGCTCGGGGGCCTGCGTCTGCTCGCCCTCACCACCCCCGGCCACACACCCGAGCACCGCCTACGCGGTCCACGCGCCCGCCGCACCCGGACGCCGTCTTCACCGGCCGGAGCCTGCTCGCCGGCACCGCCGTCCGAGGCGGCGCTCCACCGGATCGGTTGGGGACCGGTGGGGGACGTGGCGGGATCCGGGTCCGCCTGGTGCCCCGGCGTGGCATCCCCGAGGTCCTGGCCGGATCACCGGGCGACGGCTGAGGCCCGCGCCCGGCCCTCGTCGTCCGCTGCGAGCGCCTTCGCCCCCGCCAGGGTCGCCTCGAACCGTCCCCCGACCCCGCGCACGAGGCCCCGGAGCTCCAGCCCCATCAGGACGCTCAGCGCCTCGGCCACGCCGAGCCCGAGCTCGCGCGCCACCCGCTCGGGCAGCGTCGGTCCGGCGAGCGCTCGCAGGGCCCGACGCTCGAGCGGCTCGAGCTCGGCCGGCGGAGCCCCGGAGGCCGCGAGCCCCAGGTCCTCGAGGAGGTCTTCGGGGCTCCGGATCAGCGCCGCGCCCTCGCGGATCAGGGCGAGCGGCGCGTGCGCGAGGGGGTTGGTCGGCGACCCCGGCACCGCGAACACATCACGCCCGAACTCGAGCGCGTGGGAGCCGGTGATGAGCGAGCCGCTCCGCTCCGCCCCCTCCACCACGACGGTCGCCCGGCACAGCCCGGCGATGATCCGGTTCCGGGCCGGGAACCGGAAGCCGGCCGGCGCGACCCCCGGCGGGTACTCGCTCACGAGCGCTCCGGCGTGCTCGATCCGCTCCAGGAGGCGCCGACGCCTGCCCATCCCCGCCCCGTCGATCCCCCCGCCCAGGACGGCGACGGTGGGCCCGCCCACCTCCAGCGCGCCCTCGTGGGAGGCCGCGTCGACCCCGGCGGCCGCGCCGCTCACGACCGCGACCCCGGCCTCCGCGAGCCCCCGGCCGAGCGTCCTCGCGAGCTCCCGCCCGAGCGCCGTGCATCGGCGCGCCCCCACGACCGCGACGGCCGAGCGCACCTCGGGCAGCGGCCCGCCCCGCACGAACAGGAGGAACGGCGGGTCGTGGATGGCCCGGAGCTGCGCCGGGTACTCGGCGTCGTCCCACCCGACCGCGCGAGCGCCGCAGCGTTCGAGCCCGGCCGCGATCTGCTCGGGCCGGACCACCCGGGCGAACCGTCGGTCCGCGGCGCTCCCCAGCTCGCCCCCGACCACGAGCCGGAGACACGCCTCGGCCGTGCCCGCGAGCACGGCGACCGGGAGCAGCGTCCGCGGTCGCAGCCCCGCCAGGGCCGAGAGCACGAGCGCCGCCTCGCGGTTGCGCCGTCCGCGGGTGAACCCCTCCGGCCACACCGGCCACGGGTCGGAGATCGTCCGTCCGTCATCCGACACCGGCGGGCTCCTCCTCCATCACGTCCATCCGGTAGGCGAGCGCCTCGGACACGTGGTCCGTTCCCACCTCGTCCGCGCCCGCGAGGTCCGCGATGGTCCGCGCCACCTTCACGGCGCGGTCGAACCCCCGGCCGCTGAGAGCCATGCCGTCCACGGCCCTCGCCAGCAGCTCCAGCGCCTCCGGCCGCACCCGGGAGAGACGGCGAGCGAGCGGCCCCGGCAGATGCGCGTTGCACGCGTAGCCGGTCCCCCGGAGCCGGATGCGTTGGCGGTCCCGCGCCTCCTCCACGCGCTCACGCACCCTCGCCGAGGGCTCCCCGGGCGTCTCGTCGAGGAGCTCGCGCCGGGACAGGCGGGGTACCACCAGCTGGATGTCGATCCGGTCGAGGAGCGGACCGGAGAGCCGTTGCCGGTACGCCTGGAGCCGGTGCTCCTGGCACACGCACCGACGCCGGGTGTCCCCCAGGAACCCGCAGGGGCAGGGGTTGGCCGCCGCCACGAGGGTGAAGCGCGCCGGGAACTCGACGGTCCCGGCCGTCCGCGCGATCACCACCCGGCCGTCCTCCAGCGGCTGTCGGAGCGCCTCCACAGCGTCCCGGCGGAACTCGGTGAGCTCGTCGAGGAAGAGCACCCCGTGGTGGGCGAGGGACACCTCGCCGGGCCGCGGGTACGAGGAGCCCCCGCCGAGGAGCGCCGAGAGCGAGATCGAGTGGTGCGGCGCTCGGAACGGGCGGTCCGTCCGCAGGCCGGCGCCGTCCAGGAGCCCGGCCACCGAGTGCAGTTGCGTCACCTCCAGCGCCTCGGTCCGGGTCATCCCCGGCAGGATCGTGGCCAGGCGCCTGGCGAGCATGGTCTTGCCCGCGCCGGGGGGTCCGACGAGCAGGACGTTGTGCCCCCCTGCCGCGGCGACCTCGAGCGCCCGTCGCGCTCGGGCCTGCCCCCGAACCTCGGCCAGGTCCACGGCGCGTTCGGCCTCCCGCGTCCGTTCCCGCTCCGGCGCGGTGGACGGGGGTCGCCAGGTGCCGCGGAAGAAGCCGACGACCTCGGTGAGGGTTCCGGCTCCCACCACCTCCAGTCCCTCCACCAGCGCCGCCTCCCCAGCGTTCGCGGCGGGCACGACGACCCCGGGGAGGCCCGCCCGGGACGCCGCGAGCGCCACGGAGAGGATCCCCGGGGTCGGCAACAGCTCCCCTTTGAGCGAGAGCTCTCCGGCGAACGCGAACCCCGCCACCCGGTCCGCCGGGACCTGCGCCGAGGCCACGAGCACCCCCATGGCCACCGGCAGGTCGAGACCCGGCCCCTCCTTGCGCAGGTTCCCCGGGGCGAGGTTGACGACGACCCGCCGCATCGGCCAGGCGAGACCCGCGCTCTCCACGGCGGGACGGATCCGGTCCCGCGCGTCCTGGACCGGCGCGCCCGGCAGACCGGTCAGGGTGAGCGCCGGCAGGCCCCGGCCGATGTGCGCCTCGACCGTGACGACGTGCCCGCGCACCCCGAGGAGGCTGACGCCGGTGACCCTCCCGTACACGATGGGCGGACCCTAGCCCCACCCACCGACATCCTCAGCCCTCCTTGAACGTCGCGTACCAGACGCGCTCGGCGACCTGCATGATGTCGCGGCTCATCCGTGACAGGCGACGGTACAGCTCGCGGCGTCCCACCACCTCCCGCAGGTCGTCCACGGAGAGCAGCGCCGACATGGCCGTCCGGTAGACGCGCTCCAGGTTCCGCTGGCTCCGGATCGCCGCGTCGGCGGCGTCGGTGGCCCGCTCGCCCTCCGGGCGCGGACGACGGTCGCGGAGCCTCGCGAACGCCTCCGCGAGGTGGCGCACCCCCTCGGCCAGGAGGGAGCACATCGCGAGGACGTGCTCGTCGGGCGCCATCGCCATGACCTCGGCCTCGCGGACGGTGTCCTTCGCGCCGTTCATCACCGCATCCAGGCGCTCCGAGAGCGTGTAGATGTCCTCGGCGTCGAGGGGGGTGGTGTACGCCTCGGTGAGGGCCCGCCGGAGCGCTCGCTTGCGCTCGTCGGCCCGGTGCTCGGCCTGGCGCACCCGGTCCAGGCCAGTCGGGTCCCCGGCGGCCCAGTCCACGAGGGCCTCGAACCCCTCCACCGTCACCCGGGCCTGCTCCTCGAGCATGCCGAGCACGTCCGGGGTCTCCGGGAGGAACCACGTCCGCCGCATCAGGCCAGCCACCTCCAGAGCGGCAACGTCGTCGCCGCGATCGCGCCGGCCGCCGGCATGGTCGTGACCCACGCCACCGCGATCTCGCGCACCACGCGCCACCGCACGCGGCGGGTCCCGCGCTTGCCGAGGCCGGCGCCCACCACGGAGGATGCCACGACCTGGGAGGTGCTGATGGGCGCCCCGAGGAGCGAGGCAGCCCCGATCACGACGGCCGAGCCCACCTGGCTGGCGAGGGCGTCGAGGGGCCGCAGCCGGAAGATCCGCCGCCCGATCGTCCGCACGATGCTCCAGCCCCCGAGGGCGGTGCCGAGCGTGAGGGCTGCGGCGGCCGCCGGCGCCACCCACCCCGGCGGGTGGAGACGAGGGACCTCGCCCCCCGCGTAGAGCACCAGCGCGACGAGCCCCACCGCCTTCTGCGCGTCGTTCGCGCCGTGCGCGAGAGCGAGGCCGGCCGACCCCACCCATTCCAGCCGCAGGATCACCGGCGCCACCCGCGCCGAGGCCCGGGCCGACCACCGCCGCAGCCAGAGCTCGAACGCGGCCCCCGCCGCCGCCCCGAGGACCGGCGCGAGCGCCAGCCAGAGGAGCACGGCCCCGAGCCCCAGCCCCGCGCCCCCGTGCCAGCGGACCCCGCCCGTACCGGCCTCCGCGAGCGCGGCGCCGACGAGCCCCCCGACCAGGGCGTGGCTCGAGCTCGAGGGCAGCCCCCGGACCCACGTGAGCGCGTTCCACGCCACCGCCCCCGACAGGGCCGCCCCGACCACCGGGACGAGCTCTCCGCGCGGCACGGCCACGACCCCGGCGACGGTCTCCGCCACGGCCGCGCCGAGGACGAGCGGCCCGACGAGGTTGAAACCGGAGGCGAGCGCGACCGCCGCCAGGGGTCGGGCCGCGCGCGTCGCGACGAGGGTGGCGATGGCGTTGGCCGCGTCGTGGAGCCCGTTCGTCACGGCGAACGCGAAGGCCGCGCCGAGCGCCGCCCAGCCCGCCGCGCTCACCGCCCGTCCT
>SIRV01000027.1 GCA_004366195.1 Actinomycetota bacterium | reverse complement strand
GACCGGGACTCGCCGACCACGGTGCAGGGCGCGGCGCTCGACCCGGCGACCGGCGCGTGGCGGGAGATCGCCGAGGCGCCGATGGGCGTCAACCTCGCGAACGCGGTGTGGACCGGTCGCGAGGTGATCGCCGTGGGGTCCGACCTCGACCGCCGCAACTGGGCCGAGACACCGACCGCGATCGCGCTCGGCTACGACCCGAAGACGGACACCTGGCGCCGGCTGCCGGATCCCCCGCTCTCGCCCCAGGCCTCGGAGGCCGTTCGGTTCCAGGATCGCCTGATCGCCTGGGACTACGGAGCGGACAGCGCCCAGTATCTCCCCGCCGAGGACCGGTGGCAGGGTCTCGGCCGGCTCCCGCTGGACCACGGTGAATGCTACGTGCACGGCGCCGCGATCGAGACGGCGGTGTTCGCCTGGAACTGCGGGATCCCGGACGCGTGGTACCCCGACCTCGGCTGGGTCGAGGTCCCGGGCGGTCCCCAGGACGTCCAGCGCGCGATCGACGAGACGATCCGCTCCTCGGACGGCCGGTCGATCCCGGCGGGGTCCGTGGCCGTGGTCGAGCAGGTCGACAACGTGTGGATGGGGAACTCGCTCCACATCGGCTCCCCTGAGGCGCCGATGCACCTGTGGGCCTGGCGCCCACCGAGCGCGCCCGAGCTCCCACCGCCGCCCACCCGCGAGGACGCCGAGTACCTCGTCGTGCGCTTCCTGGACGCCTGGGGCCGGTCGGAGACGTACCTCTCGCCCACGGCCACACAGGACGTCCTGGACCGGTGCCGCGCCGGCGTGGGGGGTTGCCTGCCGCTCGCCGGCGGGAGCTACCGCGACTGGAGCCGCGCGGAGGTCATCGAGACCGAGCCCGGCGTCTTCGAGGTCGCCCTCGAGCTCCGCTCCGCGACGGGACCGCCCGTTCCGATCGTTTTCGTCGTCGGACCCGGCACGGCGGCCGATGGTGGCACCTCGGACCTGATCGTGCTCGACGTCCGACCCGGGACCGGGGCCTCCTAGGTGCCTCTTCGGTTCGACCGTCGGACACTTCGGCGGAGGCAGCCGCACCGCACCCGAGATCCCGGTCGAGCTCGAAGGCCAGTGGAGCGACGACGCGCGAGAGCCCGACCGAAAGCATGTTGACCATAGAACTTGACCATGGTTAGATACTCGATGGAGGTTGGTGATGGACGTCCTGCCGGTCTCGAGATTCAAGGCCACATGTCTGGCGGCGCTGGAGCGCGTGCGACGCACCCGGCGACCGCTGCTCGTCACGAAGCGCGGGGTCCCCATCGCACAGGTCGTGCCAGCACCACCCCGGAAGCCGACCCACAGCGCCTTCGGTGCCATGCGGGGAAGCGCCGAGGAGCTCGGGGACGTCCTGGAGCCGCTGCCCGAGGAGGCCTGGGAGGTGTTGCGCTGAGATCCGGCCGACGCCGGGCCGGGCCTCCCTACCTGCTCGATACGCACGTCTGGTTCTGGTACCTGACGGGCTCGCCCCGGCTCCCCGACGGCCTCCGGAAGGCCATCGACGCGGCCTTGGGGGACCTCTGGCTGTCGCCGATCTCCGTGTGGGAGCTCGGCATGCTCGACGCCAGCGGCCGGGTGCGTCTCGCGCCCTCGTTCCAGTCCTGGGTCGCGCGGGCCTTCCAGCTGCTCCCCATGGAGGAGGCGCCCATCACCCACGAGGTCGCTCTGGCCGTGCGGGAGGTGGGCCTTCCCCACCGGGACCCTGCCGACCGCTTCCTGGTCGCCACGGCCCGCGTTTTCGAGCTCACGCTCCTCACGGTGGACGAGCGCTTACGGGGCGCACCGGGCGCCCCCACCCGCTCGAGCTGAAGAGCCGGAGCGTCGCGCCCTCGTTGGCGGCCGAGCACGATCCCCGAGACCTCGCCTTCGTGACCCTGGATCGCAGGCTCGCGGCCGCGGCCGAACGTGAGGGCTTCACCGTCCTCACGTGGCCCGAGGGGTGGGAAGCCCCCTCAGCGCTGGCGCTCGAGGATCGCGGGGTCGGCCCCGAGGAACCTCAGCAGGTTCCCGAAGCGCGCGAAGAGCGCGAAGGTCGTCGTGGCGATGGCGATGAACACGACCGCCACGGCGGCGATGGTCGGCGTGAAGCCGTAGCGGAGGTCGTTCACGATCTTGATCGGCAGCGTGACGACGGAGAAGCGCGAGACCATGAAGGCGATGATGTACTCGTTCAGCGAGAGCACGAAGGCCGCCGCGTAGCCGCTGATCATCGAGGGCACGAGCAGTGGCAGCGTGATCGTCCGGAACGTCGTGCGCGGGCTCGCGCCGAGGGTCTGCGCCGCCTCCGGGAGCGAGGGGTCCATCGCCTCCATCGCCAGGCTCACCGTGATGAGGGGCAGCGTCGAGAAGAAGATGGCGTGCGACACGATGATGTTCTCGACCCGTCCGGAGTGCCCGACCGAGTTCCAGAACACGAGCGCCCCGAGGGCGCTGATCACCGGCGGCAGCATGAACGGCAGGATGCCGAGCGAGTACAGGAGCGGCGCCAGCCGGATGTGGTACGCGCACAGGACGTAGGCCATCGGCGTCGCGATGGCCACCGCGAGCGCCGCGCTCGTCGCCGCCACGAGCAGGCTCGTCGTGATGGCGTCGCGCCAGCCGACGTCGTTCCAGAGCTGCGCGTACCAGTGGAGCGAGAACCCCTCGGGCGGGAAGTCCATGTACCGGTTCCGGTTGATCGAGACGACGGCGACGACGACGAGGGGCGCGACGAGGAACACCACCACCATCGCCGTGAGGAGCCGCCTGACCACGTTCATGGCCTCATCCCCGCGTCCTGCCCTCGATCCACGTGACCAGCCCCACGACCCCGAGCGAGAGCACCGTGAGGAACAGCGCCATCGCCGCGGCGAACGGCACGTTCGCGTTGAACGTGGCCTGGTCGGAGATGAACACCGAGAGCGTCCAATGTTCGGGCCGGCCCAGGAAGGCGGGGATCAGGTAGCTGCCGAGGGTGAACACGAACGCCAGCAGGAACCCGGCCACGATGATCGGCCGACCGATCGGCACCACCACCGTCCAGAACGTCTTCCACGGCGAGGCCCCCATCGTCTGCGCCGCCTCCGTGAGCTCGGGGTCCAGGCGCGTGAGCTGCGGGTACAGCGTCAGCACGCAGTAGGGGAAGGCGATGTAGCACAGGCCGATCAGCACGGCGAGGAAGCTCGGCTGGTAGGCCGCGGGCTCATCCATCAGCCCGAGCCATACGAGGATGTTGGAGATCCCGGCGGCCCGCCCGAGCAGCACGCTCCAGGCGAACCCCACGATGACCTCCGAGAGCGCGAGGGCCGACATGATCAGCACGAGGAGCGTCACGTGTGGGCGCCGCCGCATGCGCGTGAGGAAGTAGGTGAAGGGGAAGGCGAGGGTGATGCATACAGCGCCCGCGAGCAGGCAGATCCCGATCGAGAACAGGGTCCGCTCGATGAACACGCCGTGGAGGAGCCGTCGCCAGCTGTCGAGCTCGAACGCCGGCGTGTAGAAGCCGCCCTCGATGCGGTGGTAGAAGCTCGTCGCGAGCATGATCCCGAAGGGGACGAGGAAGAAGACCGCGAGCATCCCCACCGGGAAGGCCAGGACCGCCCACGTGCCGCGGCTCGGCCGGCGGAGCTCGCTCATCCCTCCACCACCACGCAGGCCTCGCGGGGGAAGGAAACCCCGACCGGCTGCCCCTGCTCGACGTGGACGCGCTCGCGCGGCGAGCCGGCCACGACCACCGGCTCGTCCATCCCGCAGTCCACGTAGCACTCGAAGAGCTCGCCCAGATCCCGCACGAACACCACCCGCCCGGGCAGCGCGTTCCGCTCCGGCGTCTGCGTGGTGTGGAGGTGCGCGTCCTCGGGCCGCACGGAGATCGTGACCGGACCCGCGACCACCGGACCGACCACGTCGAACGGACGGCCCGCGACGCGGACGACGCCATCCGCCGCCTCGCCGCGGAGCAGGTTCGTGCGTCCGATGAAGCTCGCGACGAACGCCGTCTCCGGTCGACGGTAGACCTCGAGGGGCTCGCCGACCTGCTCGATGCGCCCCTGGTTCATGACCACCACGAGGTCCGACATCGTCATCGCCTCGCGCTGGTCGTGGGTGACCATGATCGTGGTGATGCCGAGCTTCTGCTGGAGCAGGCGGAGCTCGACCTGGAGCTGCTCGCGCAGGTTCGCGTCGAGCGCCGAGAGCGGCTCGTCGAGAAGGAACAGCCGCGGCTCGAGCGCGAGCGCCCGCGCCGTCGCCACCCGCTGCCGCTGCCCGCCCGAGAGCTGCGAGATCCGCCGATCCCCGAGCCCCTGGAGCGAGACGAGCGCCAGGAGCTCGTTCACCCGCCGATCGATCTCGGTCTTCGGCACGCCCCGGATCCGCAGGCCGTAGCCGATGTTCCCCGCGACCGTGAGGTGCGGGAACAGCGCGAGGGTCTGGAACACCATCCCGATGTCCCGGAGGTGCGGCGGCCGGTCGGTGATGTCCTCACCGTCGAGGTAGATCCGCCCCTCGGTGGGGCGCTCGAGACCGGCGATCATCCGCAGCGTCGTCGTCTTCCCGCAGCCCGAGGGGCCGAGGAAGGAGATGAGCTTCCCGGCGGGCAGGTCGAGGGTGACCCCGGCGACGGCCTCCACGTCGCCGAAGCGCTTGACGAGGCCCTCGAGCCTCAGGCTGCCGCGAGCGCGCACGTCCATCGGACGGGCACCGTGACGGCGGGGGAACCGGTCAGGACAGGATCATCTCCGTCCACCGCTGGTCGATCCAGTCCTCCCACTCGTCGTACATCTCGTACTTGGGCCGGAGCGCCGCCTCGGGGCCGGGCCCGCCGACCGCCTCGTACTCCTCGTCGGTGAGGTCCATCGTCTCCTTCTTCGCGGTCGGCGTGGTGCCGAGCGTGCGGGCCAGCTCGGCCTGGATCTCCGGCCGGCACATGTAGTCGATGAACGCCTGGCACGCCGCCAGGTTCGACGTGTTCTTCGAGACGGCCCAGAAGCCCGAGTCGAGGATGGCCCCCTCCACCGGGAACACGCTCCGGAGCGGCTCGCCCTGGGAGGCCGCGTAGGTCGTGATGTCGTGGTAGAACTGGCCGATCGAGACCTCGCCCGTGTTGTACGCCTGCTGGGCCTGGGCCTCGTCCCGGAACCACAGCTTGACGTTGGGCTTGACCTCCTGGAGCTTGGTCAGGACCTCCACGACCCCGTCCTGGGTGGCCAGGATGTCGTAGCCGCCGAAGAAGCAGGCCGCGGTGATCTCGATGAGGTACGAGTTGGCGGCGTTCTTCAGCAGCGCGAGCTCGTTCCGCCACCGGGGATCCCAGAACGTCGTCCAGGTGTCCGGGCTCTCCGGCACCCGCTCGGTGTTCGAGACGAGCGTGATGTACCAGGAGACGCCGCCGACGCCGGCCACCTTGCCCTCGGGGTCGTACCGGATGTAGCCCTCGGCCAGGTTCACGGCCTGGGGGATGGCCGACTCGTCGTAGGTCGCCAGGATCCCGCCCTTGATCGCCCGCTGGATGCCGACGCCGGAGAGCATCGAGACGTCGGCGGGGGGCGGCGCCCCGGCGTCGATGGCCTGCTGGAGCTGGACGACCCAGGCCTCCGAGGTCGGCTGCGAGATGGACTCGACCTCGACCCCCGTCTCCTCGGTGAAGGCCGGATACATCTTCGCGAAGTTCTCCTCGAAGAACCCGCCGTAGGTCGAGACCTTGATCTTGGCGCCCTCGATGCTCTGAGGGGGGGTCGTCGCGCCGGTCGGGCCGGTCTGCTGCGCCGGCGGCTCGGCGCCGCACGCCGCGAGGAGGCCGGGGATCGCGAGCGCGCCGGCGGCGAGACCGCCGCGCCTCAGGAGCTCGCGCCTGGTGATGACCTCGTCGACCCTCATCGCAACCCCCTATCAAGCGCTAGGATGGGCCGTAGGGTACGCCTGCCAGGCTCCCTCGGCAAGGCAGCCTCCGGTTGCGTCGGACGGGACTCACCTCGGGCCCCCGACCTGTGCGAGTATCCGCGCAACGTCCCGCACGAGGAGGTCGACCGTGAGCGACGTCGCCGGAGGTCGTCGGCTGTTCGTGCGCCAGTCCTCGGGCTTGGTCCGCGAGGTGAGCGTGACGAACGCCCTGTTCTTCAACGCCGCGGCGTTCATGGGCACCGGGGTCGGGTGGTACCCCGCCTTCTACTCCCTGGCCTTCGAGGCCTGGATGCGCCTCGCGGCCGAGCGCCTGGAGGGCACCGGCGTCCCCGTGTACCTGATCCCCGGCAACGACGATCCCTACGAGATCGACGAGGCCCTGGCCCACAGCCCCTACTGCGTCAACGTGGACGGCAAGGTCGTGGACATCCCCGGCGACCTGCAGGTGATCGGCTCGGGGAAGTCGAACCCCACGCCCTGGCGGACGCCACGGGAGATCCCCGACGACGACTTCCGCGAGGAGCTCACCCGGCTCGCCGACGAGGTGCGGGACCCGCGGCGGACCATCCTCCTCACCCACTGCCCGCCCCACGACACCGGGCTCGACACCGCGCCGCTGCTGGACGACGAGATGCGGCCCATCGTCTCCGCGGGGGACCTGCTGCGGGGTCCGGTCGGATCCACCGGCGTGCGGCGGGCCATCGAGGAGCTCCGACCACTCCTCGGCGTCCACGGCCACATCCACGAGTCCGGCGGTGAGGTGGGCCTCGGCTCGACCCTCTGCATCAACCCGGGGAGCGAGGCGGCCTTCGGGATCCTCCGCGGCTACCTCGTGGACGTCGGCCCCGACGGCGTCGAGCGCGCCTTCCGCGTGGAGGGCTGATGACGGCTCGGGATCCGCTCGAGGAGTCCCTCGGGCTGATCGAGGCGGCGGCTGGGATCGGCGTGCCGCTCCGGCTCGTCGGCGGCCTCGCGGTGCGGGTGCTCTGCCCCGACTTCCCGCCCCGCACGCGGGAGCGGCAGGACCTCGACCTGGCCTCGACCTCCGACGCGCGGCCGACGCTCACGGGCTTCCTCGAGGAGCGGGGCTACGAGCCCGACCGGCGGTTCAACGCCCTGTACGGGCACAAGCAGCTCTACTTCGCCTCGCCGGAGGGGCGCGCCCTGGACGTGCTCGTGGACCGGCTGGAGATGTGCCACGTGCTGGAGTTCAAGGACCGGATCGGCCGGATGCCGCTCACCCTCGACGTCACCGACCTCCTGCTCTCCACGCTCCCGATCGTCGAGCTGAACGAGAAGGACGCCCAGGACGTGCTGTACCTCCTCTCGGCCTACCCGGTGCGCGAGGGGGACGAGCCCGGGACCGTGGGCCTGGACCGGATCGGGGCGCTCGTCGCCGGCGACTGGGGCTGGTGGCGGACGCTGACGATGAACGTCGAGCGCATCGCCGAGCTGGCCGAGACCACCGCCGCGGGTCTCATCCCGGCCGGGGCACGGTACGACCCCGTGGCGCAGCTCCGCCGGATCGGCGAGCACGCGCACGCGGTGCCGAAGACCCTGCGGTGGCGCCTCCGCGCTCGGGTGGGCGAACGGGCGCGCTGGTACCAGCTCCCCGACGAGGAGGCCCACGACTGAGTTAGCGGGTGCTCGACCCCGCGGGTCGTAGGCCCGGGACGAGCACGAGCGCGCCGAGGGCGGAGAGCGCGGCCGCGTAGCCGAAGCCCCAGGCGGGCGCGGCGACCGTCCACAGCACGCCCACGATCACGCTGGAGAGCAGATCGCCGATCCCGTCCACCACGCCGATCAGCCCGAAGGCCCTGCCCCGCAAGTGATCGGGAACGAGCTCGGCGGCGTGGCTCCCCTGGGCGGTCTCGACGAGCCCCCGCGAGACCCCGGCCGCGATGAACAGGAGCCCGAGCACGGGAACGGCGGTCGGCGAGAGCGCGAACCCCAGGCAGGCCAGAGCGAACAGCAGGGCGCCGAGGATC
>SIRV01000026.1 GCA_004366195.1 Actinomycetota bacterium | reverse complement strand
TGGGGTCAGAGTGACTCGCGGCGGCGGGCTCCGCGGATGCCGCCTGGATCGCGATCACGATGCTCACGGCGCACCGAACGAGCGAGTGCCGTCGTCCCGGGCGGCATGGGTGTGTGTGTGTGTGTGACGTGGCCTCTTCATCGCCACCTCCGCCCGGTCGTGTGCGTTCCGACGCTAGCATGGGGGTGCGCCGCGATGCAAGGGCTACTCCCGTCGGTCTACGGCCGGGGATGGGCGTCGGGGAAGACGACGATCCGTCGGAGCCCGGAGCCCTCGCGGAGGGCGTCGAGGGCGGCCTGCACGTCCTCGAGGCCGATGCGCTCCTCGATCAGCCGCTCGACGGGGAGCCGACCCTCGAGGGCGAGGCCCGCGAGGCGCGGGAAGTCCTCCTCCGGGACGGACCAGCCGTAGTTCACGCCGACGATCCGGGCGCTGCGGTCGACGAGCTGACTGATCTCGAAGGAGGCCCGCTGGCCGTGCGGGGGGATGCCGACGACGAGCACGGTCCCGCCGTGCCCGGCGAGCTCGATCCCGAGCTCGACCGCCCGGGCGTCCCCGACGGCAACGACGACGTGGTCGGGCTCGTCCCCGACGGCCTCGCGCACCCGCGCGTTGACCTCCACGGGGTCGCCCTCGGCGAACACCGCGGCGGTGGCGCCGAAGTCGGCGGCCCGCTCGAGCTTGGCGGGCGCGAGGTCCACCCCGACGATCGGCGAAGCGCCGGCCACCACGGCCCCCATGACCGCCGAGAGCCCCACGCCCCCGAGCCCGATGACCACCACCGACTCGCCGGGAGCGACCCCTCCGGCCCGCAGGACCGACATCGCGCCGGTCGTCACGCCGCAGCCGATCAGCGCGGCGACCTCCGGCGGCGTTCCCTCGGGGACCGGGACCGCGGCGCCAGCGCCGACGATCGCGGCCTCGGCGAAGGTCCCCAGGCCGAGCTGGGACGCGACCTCGGTCCCGTCGGGGCGGCGGAAGGGGCGCGAGCCGTCGGGCAGGCGGTCCTCGAGGACGAGCGTCTCGGTGCACGCCCACGGCCGTCCCGTCCGGCAGGGACGGCAGGCGCCGCAGGCGACGAACCAGTTGAGCGCCACGAGCTGCCCGGGGCGCAGGCCCTCGACCCCGGGCCCGAGCGCCTCCACCACGCCCGAGCCCTCGTGGCCGAGCACGACCGGCCCGGTCTCGCCCCAGTCCCCGAGCGCCTGGTGGAGGTCGGAGTGGCAGACCCCGCTCGCCGCCATCCGGACGAGCACCTGCCCGGGTCCGGGCTCCGGCAGCTCGAGCTCCTCGATCCGCAGGGGCTCGCCGGCCCGCTCGAGCACGGCGGCGCGGACGGTGCGCGTCATGCCCCGGTGTCCTCGGTCCCCGCCCGGCGGGCGAACAGGCCGAGCAGCTCGTAGGCGACGTGGGAGGCGGCCATGCAGGTGATCTCGGCGTGGTCGTAGGCCGGGGCGACCTCGACGATGTCGGCGCCCACGATCCGGAGGCCGGCGAGGCCCCGGAGGATGCCGAGGAGCTCGCGGGAGGAAAGGCCGCCCGCCTCCGGCGTGCCGGTCCCCGGCGCGTGGGCCGGGTCGAGCACGTCGATGTCGACCGAGACGTAGACCGGCGCGTCGCCCAGGCGCGCGCGGAGCCGCTCCACGATCGCCGCCACCGGGGTCTCCTCGAGCTCCATCGCGCCGACGATCTCGAACCCGAACCGGGCGTCGTCCTCCAGGTCGTGGCTCGAGAACAGGGGACCTCGGATCCCGACGTGGGCGGCGCGACCCTCCAGCAGGAGCCCTTCCTCCCACGCCCGACGGAAGGGGGTCCCGTGGGTGTAGGCGGCGCCGAAGTACGTGTCCCAGGTGTCCAGGTGGGCGTCGAAGTGCAGGAGCGCCACCGGTCCGTGGAGGCGGCGCATCACCCGGAGGAGGGGGAGCGCGATCGTGTGGTCGCCGCCCAGCGTGAGCAGCGCGCCGGCGCCTTGGAGGAGCTCCTCGGCCGCGGCCTCGATCTGCGAGATCGCCTCGGCGATGTCGAAGGGGTTGCAGGCGATGTCCCCCGCGTCGGTCACCTGCTGGGCGGCGAAGGGCGAGACCTCGAGGCCGGGGTGGTAGGAGCGGAGCAGGCGGGTCGCGTTCCGGATCGCCTGCGGCCCGAACCGCGCCCCCGGCCGGTACGTGACGCCGCTGTCGAAGGGGACGCCGACGACGGCGACGTCGCAGCGCTCGACCTCGTCGCGGCGGGGGAGCCGGGCGAAGGTGGCGCGACCCGCGAACCGCGGGACGGTGAGCGGGTCCTCGGGGCCGACGATGGGCGAGGCGGTCTCGGACGGCTCGGGCGGGCTGGTCGGACTCACGGCGCGCCCATGCTAGCGGAGGCGATGTGCGGCAGCACCGGTCGGCCCCGTTCGCGGGCGCGGCGCTACCCTGGACGCGATCGGGATGATGGCGGAGCGACGGGCCACGCGGGTGGCGTTGAACGCGGCGGGGTTCGTCTTCGTCGGGATCGGCGCGGTGGGCATCGTCGTGCCGGTCGTTCCGACCACGCCCTTCCTGCTGCTCGCCTCGGCGTGCTTCCTCCGCGCGTCCCCGCGGCTCCACCGGTGGCTCCTCCACCACCCGCGCCTCGGCCCCTACGTGGCCGGCTACGTGGGTGGCGGCGGTCTCTCGGCCCGGGCCAAGCGCCGCTCGATCGCAGCGCTCTGGATCGCGATCGGCATCTCGACGCTCCTGGTGTTCCTCCGCCTCGGGGTGAACCGGGCGTCCGTGGGGACCGCGCTGCTCCTCCTCGTCGTGGCGGCCCTCGTGACCCGGTACATCCACCGCCGCCCGATCGTTCCAGAGGACGGACTCCCACCCCGGGTTTGACGGGCGCGGGTCGGGCTCGAGCCGACGGGCGAGGAGCGGCTCGGCGTCCTCCCGGGGACCGAACGCGAGCAGCACCTTCCCGCTCGAGCTCGCGCGCGCTGGCGTGCGGCGTGAGCGAGGTCGCCATGGCGGCGATCGCCGGGGTCCGGGCGCCGCGTCGAACCTTCCTCAGGAAGAGGGACCCTCGGCCTCGCGGGCGGCGATGATGCGCCGGAGCTCGCGGTCCACGTCCTCCGGGAGGGGCTCGACCTCGTGGATCGCGAGGATCTCGCGGACGCGCTCGCGGGCCCGCTCACGCGCGCCGGGGCGGCCGGCCCGCTCCCAGGCCTCGAGCGGCTCGAGGGCGAAGGTGGGCGGGAGCCAGAGCTCCTCGAGCTCGGCCCGGGAGAGCGTCTCGTCGGCGACGGGGATCCCCTCGCACACCTCGCAGATCAGGCGGAACAGCTCGGCGTCGAGGACGACGTTGGTGTTGTCGTAGACGGCGGCGCCGTGGAGCGTGCCGGTACCGGTGATCATCTCGGCCCGCCCCGCCGCCGCCACCGCGAACAGCGAGACGGCGTGCTGGAGCCCCGCCTGCCAGTCCTGGGTCTTCGCGCCGGTGTCGAGGGCCATGATGTTGATCGGCACCCGGTACCGGTGCGCGAGCTGGGCGAAGGCGAGCTTCAGGAGGGTGTCCTCGGGCCCCCAGTCCTGCCGGTAGTCGCCGGTGCGGAGGTCCATGAGGGTGGGATAGGGGCCGCAGAAGGTCGCGGCGCCGGGGACGAGCGCCTCGACGATCGTCATGCCGCCGAGCATCTCGGCGTTCATCGAGACGAGCGTGCCGGCCAGGGTGGCCGGGGCGGTGGCGCACCCGATCCCCATGGCGACGAACCCCGAGGGAAGTCCGCCGCGGGCGAGCTCCACCGCGGCCTCGATCGGGCCCTCGTCGTAGACGAGGGGGCTGATGCAGCACTGGTAGGTCGAGACGATGGGGCGCTCGCGGAGCTCGCGGTCGCCGCCGGCCACGACCCGGGCCATCTCCAGCACCACCTGGGCGTCGCGCCGGCTGTAGACCTCGTTGTGCTGGGCGTGCTTGGTCGAGTGGGCGAGCATCACGTACGTGTAGTGGGCGGCCTGGGTGTGGGGCGGGACGTCCGAGGGCGCCACGGTCGGCCACTGGTAGGCGAGCTCGGACACGGCGTCGGCGACGCGCGTGGTCTCGATGAGGTCCCGCATCGTCGAGGGCCGCCGCTCCCCGGTCTCGAGGTCCACGACGAAGGCGCTCGTGCCGTCGCCGGAGAGCCAGCCGGCGCTCCCGTCGATCGGCAGGTCGAGGGCGGGGTCGCGGGCGCACATCACGAAGTCCGGCGGGATCAGCGCGAGGTGCTCCTCGACCATCTCCGGCGGGAAGCGCACGCGCATCGCGGCGTCGTCCACCCTCGCCCCGGCGGCGGCGAGCTCGGAGCGGATGCGCGCCGAGCGCACCTCGAGGCCGACCCGGTCGAGCACCCGCAGGGTGGCCTCGTGCACGCGCTCGAGCTCGTCCTCGGTGAGGACCTGGATCGAGAACGGGTGGCGCAGGCCGCGGATCCTCGGGGCCTCAGTGGCCACGACGCTCACGTTCGGCGATCACCTCCCGGATGCGGTCGTCGAGCGCGGGCGGCAGGGGCTCGGGCTCGTGGGTCGTGAGGAGCTCGCAGGCGCGCTCGCGCGCGTGGTCGGGCGGCTCCGGCCGGCCTTTACCCTCCCAGGTCTCCCAGGTGTCCCGGTCCATGAAGCGCGAGGTCCAGGTCTCGCGCATGTGGCGGAGGGTGTGGGGCTCGCCGAGGAAGTGCCCGCCCGGCCCCACCTTCTCGATCACGTCCACGGCGAGGGTCTCCTCGTCCACGGCGATCCCCAGCGGGATGGGGCGGACGAGGTCGAAGGCCTCGGTGTCGAGCAGGAGCCCGACCGGCGAGAAGGCTCGCCCGGCGTCCCGGAGCCCCGCTCCGAGCACGAGGTCGGGCCCGGTCATCCACGCCGCGGTCATCCCGAGCCCCCCTTCGGCGCCCGCACGCCAGTCCGAGGCGCGGGAGCCGGTGGCGAGCGCCTCGACCGCGGCGGGGAACCCGAGGTGGTGAGCGACCTGCACGAAGGCCATCTGGAACCGCAGCGCTGCCGAGCCCGCCGGCACGCCGTCCGGACCGGCGCGGAGGGCGCGGGAGGCGAGGAAGACGCGGGCCTCCGGCGCGCGGGCGAGCGCGAGCGCGGCGGCGGCGAGGACCTCCTGGAGGGCCCGCCCGAGCGTCGTCGCGAGGCTGCCGGCGAGGACCGGCTCGACGACCACGCCGAGCGGGAGACCCGCCCGGGCGAGCATGACGGCCGCCTCGAGCCGCTCGCCCTCGAGGCCGCCGGCCCGCGCGAGGGCGGAGAACGGCGGGCGCTCGCGCATCTCGCGTTCATCCCCGGCGACGATGTGGGCGATCCCGAGGGCGGCCTCCACCGTCGCCGCGTCCGCGGGCAGGCTGATCTGCACGTGCTTCGTCGTGTGCGCGAGCAGCGCGTGGAACTCCCGGAGCGGTCGGATCGGCTCCGGCGCGTCGAGCGCGCGGACGGCGGGGCCGACGACCCCCACCTGGGGGAGCGCGTCGGCCAGGCGTGCGGCCTCCTCGAGGTCGGTGAGGGTGGTCGGTCGACGGCTGTCGGTCTCGAGCTCGAGGATCTCGTCGGCCGGCCAGCCGAGCCCGAGCCATCCCGCGCGGCCGTCGAGGGGCAGATCGCAGGCTGGGTCCCGACCCGCGAGCATCAGCGGTCCGGGAGACCCGGGGAGATCGAGTCCCCGCTCGCCGAGGGCCCGACGGACGTGGGCCAGGAGCCGCTCCAGATCGGCAGGGGCGAGGATCTCAAGCGCCGGGCCGTGGGGGAGGGCCAGGATCCGCCCGCCCTCCGTCCCCGGCAGCGCTCGGTCCCGCACGGCGTCGATCGGCCGCATCCCAGCCCCCGGCGACTTCCGGTGTCCGTCGGCGCAAGCCTACGCCGGACGCTGGCTGCGAGGAGGGTCGTTCAGCCCTGGCCGATGGGACCGACGGCCGGTTTGACGGGATCGCTTCGTCCCTGTATCAACCACCCATGGACGAGACCGGGTTGCTACGCGCGTACGTCGAGGGGCAGATCGGTCGGCGGGCGTTCCTCCGCTCGCTCGTGCGTTCGGGGGTGAGCCTGGCGGCGGCCGTCGCGTACGCCGACGTGCTCGCGGCGATCCCCGCCGAGGCGGCGACGACGGAGTTCTACGTGGCCGTCGCGAACTACCTGTTCGCCCCGAAT
>SIRV01000025.1 GCA_004366195.1 Actinomycetota bacterium | reverse complement strand
CGGCGAGGAACGGCATCGTGAACCGGGGGAGCGTGGCCGGGACCTGGGGCGACTGGGTGGCGCCGCCGCCGTGGCCGGTGAAGGCGATCACCGAGAGGAACCGGGCCACCCCGGCCGCGATGATGTTGATGGCCACGCCGGAGACGATCTGGTTCACCCCGAAGGTGACGCTCGCGAGGGCGTGGATGAGGGCGCCGACGGCACCGCCGACGACGCCGAGGACCACCCCCCACCACGGCCCGAGCTCGACGCCGGCCCAGGCGCCGAACCAGGTGCCGAGGATCATCATCCCCTCGAGGCCGATGTTCACGACCCCCGTCCGCTCCGCGTAGAGGCCGCCGAGGCCGGCGAGGAGGATGGGGACGGCCAGGCGCAGCGCCGCGCCGAAGGTGCCGCTCGAGGTGAGGTCGTTCGCGCCGGTCGCGACCCGCACCACCGACATCGCGACGAGGAGCACGGCGCCGAGGAGCAGGATCCGCCTGGGGTCGATGCGGCGCCCGCGCTCGAGGTCGGTCGGTCCCGCCCAGCTCATCGGACCACCCTCATGCCGGCACCGGCTCCCGCTCGGCCTCCAGGCGCCGCGTCTCCTCGGCGGCGGCCTTCACCTCGGCCACCTGGACGAGCCGCCGGACGACCTCGTAGGCGACGACGACGGAGAGGATGATGACGCCCTTGGTGATGACGATGACCTCCTTGGGGATCCCCTCCAGGTCGAGGATCTGGGCCGCGCGGTCCACCCAGCCGAACAGGAGGGCGGCGACGGCGATCCCCAGGGGGTGGTTGAGGCCGACGAGGGCCACGGCGATCCCGTCGAAGCCGAGGCCCGTCGGGAAGTCGAGGGTATAGGCATGGAAGTACCCGAACAGGTCGCTCATGCCGATCAGCCCGGCGATCGCCCCCGAGATCAGCATGGTCGTCACGACCATGCGGTTCGGGTCCACGCCCGAGGCCTGCGCGGCCGTGGGGTTGATCCCGCTCGCCCGCAGGTCGTAGCCGAACCTCGTGCGCCACACGAGCACGTAGACGAGGACGCCGAGGAGGGCGGCGATGAGGACGAAGGAGCGGAGATCCTCGCCGCCGGTGACGAGCAGCGGCGGGAGCTGGCCCGAGGGCGGGATGGGGCGGGTCGCGATGAGCAGCTCCGAGCCCACGCGCGGCTTGCGGAGGTGGTTCGCGAGCAGGTACGCGCCGAGCCCCGTGGCGATGAAGTTCAGCATGATCGTCGCGACCACCTCGTGGACCCCGCGCTTGACCTTGAGCACGCCGGCGATGCCGGCCCAGGCGGCGCCCACCGCCATCGCGACGAGCATGATGAGCGCGATGTGCAGCACCGGCGGCAGCGCGACGGCCGCGCCGGCGGCCGCCGAGAGGAGGGCGGCGATCCGGTACTGCCCCTCGACGCCGATGTTGAACAGGTTCATCTTGAACCCGATGGCGACGGCGAGCCCCGCCACGTACAGGGGCACGGCCCGGTTCACCATCGACACGAGCGAGGTGGGGCGGATCCCGTACCGGAACATCGAGCGGAACGCGTCGATGGGGCTCGCGCCGATCGCGACGAGCGCGATGGAGGACACGACGAAGGCCAGGGCGAGCGCCGAGATCGGCACGAGCAGCCACAGCAGCCGGGTCCGCCAGCGCCTCATGCGGCGGCCTCCCTCGCACCGGTCATGTACGAGCCGAGCTCCTCGGGGGTGACCCGGGAGGGGTCCAGGCGAGCCACGAAGCGACCGCGGTAGATGACGTGGAGCGTGTCGGAGAGGCCGATCAGCTCCTCCAGGTCGGCCGAGATCAGGAGGAGCGCGAGGCCGGCCGCCCGCGCCGTCCGGATGTGCTCCCACACCGCGGCCTGCGCGCCGACGTCGATGCCCCGGGTCGGCTGCGCGGCGATCAACACCTTCGGCGAGGCGGCCATCTCCCGCCCCACGATGAACTTCTGCTGGTTCCCGCCGGAGAGCGCGAGGGCGGGGGTGTCGGGCCCCGGCGTCATCACGTGGTAGTCGCGGATGATCTCCTCGGTCCGCGCGTGCGCGCCGGCGCGGTCGACGAAGGCGCCGCGCGCGAACGGGGGCTCGGTCTGGTGGCCGAGCATCGCGTTCTCCCACAGCGGCGAGGGGAGGAGCAGGCCCCAGACGTGTCGGTCCTCGGGGATGTAGCCGAGGCCCGCCTCACGGCGACGGCGGGTGGACCAGGCGGTGACGTCGACACCCTCGAGCTCGATCGTGCCGGCGTCGGGGCGGCGCAGGCCGATCAGGGCCTCGACGAGCTCGCGCTGGCCGTTGCCCTCGACCCCGGCAACGCCCACGATCTCGCCCCGGCGGATCTGGAAGGAGACGTCCTCGAGCGCCCAGCGCTCCTCGACCCGCACCCCGAGGCCGCGGACGGCGAGGGACACGTGCTCGGTGACGGTGGCCTCGCGGGTCTCCGGCGTGGGGAGCTCCGCGCCGACCATGAGGACGGCGAGGCGGTGCGCGTCGACCTCGTCCGGCTTCACCGTGGCGACCGTGCGGCCGCTCCGGATCACGGTGATCGTGTCGGCGATCTCGAGGACCTCGTCCAGCTTGTGCGAGATGAACACGATGGTGACGCCCCGTGCGGAGAGGTCGCGGAGGTTGCGGAACAGCTCCTCGACCTCCTGCGGGACCAGCACCGCGGTCGGCTCGTCCAGGATCAGCGTGCGCGCGCCCCGGAACAGCACCTTGATGATCTCCACCCGCTGGCGCTCGCCGACGGTGAGGTCCTCGACCCGGCGGTCGGGGTCGAGCGGCATCCCGTAGGTCTCCGACAGTTCGCGGATGCGGCGCCGGGCCTCGTCGAAGGCGATCCAGCCGCCGCGCGCCGGCTCCGAGCCGAGCACGACGTTCTCCAGCACGGTCAGGTTCGAGGCCAGCATGAAGTGCTGGTGCACCATGCCGATCCCCTCGGCGATCGCGTCCTTCGGCGAGCGGAAGTGCACCTCGCGCCCGTCGATCCGGATCGTCCCGCGGTCGGGGCGCAGCATCCCGTAGCAGATCTTCATGAGGGTGGACTTGCCGGCCCCGTTCTCGCCGACCACGGCGTGGATCTCCCCGCGGCGCACGGTGAGGTGGATGTCGTCGTTGGCCACGACGCCGGGGAACGTCTTCGTGATGCCAACGAGCTCGACCGCCGGGGGCTGCTCGCTCATCGGTCTCCTCGACGACGGGGGCCCGAGGATGCTACCGCCTCGGGCCCCCGCGTGCGCGTCACGTCAGCTCGTCGGGACCGTGATGGTGCCGTCGATGATCTGCTGCTTCAGGTCCTCGAGCTGGGAGGTGATGTCGTCGACGAACCCGCCGGAGGTCGAGTAGCCGACCCCGTCGCGGGCCAGGTCGAAGGTGATGTAGCCGCCCTGGAAGTTCCCCTCGACCTCGGCCTTGATCGTCTCGTACACGGCGACGTCGACCCGCTTCAGCATCGAGGTCAGGACGTACGGCTGGAGCTCCTCCGGCACGGTGAGGTACTGGTCGGAGTCCACGCCGATGCCCCACACGTGGGTCCCGGTCGCGTCCTCGTACTCCTTGGCCGCCTGGAACATGCCGAGCCCGGAGCCGCCCGCCGCGTGGTAGATCACGTCGGCGCCGGACTGGTACATGCTCGTCGCGATCTCCTTGGCCTTCGCGGGGTCGTTGAACCCGCTGAAGTCCGGCGGCTGGGAGATGTACTTCACGTCGATCTGGATGTCGGGGTTGATGTGCTTCGCGCCGGCCTCGAACCCGGCCTGGAACTTGTGGATCAGGTCGATGTCGACGCCCCCGATGAACCCGATGTGCCCGGTCTCGGACTTCAGGGCCGCGGCGGCGCCCACCAGGAACGAGCCCTGCTCCTCCGCGAAGAGCAGCGAGGCCACGTTGTCCTCGGGCGTGAGGTCGTGGGCTCCGGGGCAGTTCGCCGTGTCCTTGCTGATGAAGCCGTCGACGTCGGCGAAGTGCACGTCCGGGTACTGGTTGCCGGCCGCGCAGATCGACTCGGCGAACAGGAACCCGACGCCGATGATCAGGTTCGCGCCCTCCTCCGCGAGGAGGCTGAGCAGCTCGGCGCGGTTCGTGCCGCCCTGGTTCGGCTCGAGCTCCTTGGCCGTGATCCCGAACTCCTCGACCGCCCGGTCGAGGCCGGCAGCCGCCGAGTCGTTGAAGGACAGGTCGCCGCGACCGCCGATGTCGTACACGAGACCGATCGTGATGCCCTCGCCGGGCTTGCCGCCCCCGGTCTCGCCGGTCGGCCCGGTCCCCCCGCCGCCCCCTCCGCCGCCGCAGGCCGCGGCCACCAGGGCGAGGACCGCGACGAGGGCGAACAGCCGTGCGGTCTTCCTCATCCCCTTCCCCCCTTCTCGTCCGAGCGCCTCCGCGCGTCGGGGCGCTCCCCGGCGCTCCCGACGCATCATACGTAAGCGCCGCCGATCGGGGTTCGGGCCTGCGGAACCCCGATCGGGTGGTCACTCGGTCCCGAACAGCCGGTCGCCGAAGTCCCCGAGCCCCGGCAGGATGTAGCCGTGGTCGTCCAGCCCACGGTCGAGGGAGGCGGTGAAGATCGGCACGTCCGGGTGGTCCCGTTGGAGCCGTCCGACGCCCTCCGGCGCCGCGACGACGCAGACGAACCGGATCGTCGCGGGCGAACCGGTCTCCTTCACGGCCTCACAGGCCGCCGAGCCAGAGCCGCCGGTGGCGAGCATCGGGTCGAGCACCAGCACGTGCCGCCCGTCCACCGGCGGGAGCTTGCGGTAGTACGACTGGGGCTGGAGCGAGGCCTCGTCCCGCTCGAGCCCGATGTAGCCCACGGCCACCTCGGGGAACAGCTCCGTGACGGCCTCGAGCATCCCCAGGCCGGCCCGCAGGATCGGCACGGCGACGAGGTCGCCGAGCACGCGCCCCGTCGTGCGCTCGAGCGGCGTCTCCACCGTGACCTGGGTGGTCGGGAGGTCGCGGATCGCCTCCAGGGCGAGGGCGAGGGCCAGGCGCTTGGCCAGCGTGCGGAACACCGGCGGCGGCGTCGAGCGGTCCCGGAGCGAGGTGAGCAGGTGCTCGGCGAGGGGATGGTCGACGATCGTGATCGACATCGACGGCATCCTAGACGGTTGCCAGGCCGCGCGCCTCCTGGCAGGATGTGGAGCTGATGCGGCGGTTCTTCGCGGGCCGGTACTTCTTCTACGGCGGGGACGACCCGGCGTAGTCGCCTGAGCCGCCGCAGCGAAGGGGACCCCGGGTCGAGGACCCGGGGTTTTCCGTCCCGGGGACCGACCCGCCGAGCGTGGAGGACGAGCGATGGTCGTGGTGATGAGGACGGATGCGACGGAGGCGGACGTCGAGCGCGTCTGCGAGAAGGTGCGCGAGGCGGGTGGCGAGGCGTTCGTCTCGCGTGGGACCGTCCACACCATCATCGGACTCGTCGGCGACTCCGCGCTGTTCCGCGCGCTCGACCTCGACAACCTCCCGGGCGTGGACCGGCTCATCCAGGTCGGCAAGCCCTACAAGATGGTGGCCCGCTCGCTGCACCCCGAGCCCACGACCGTCCGGATCGGCCCCGCCCAGGTCGGGCGCGCGACCTTCACCATCATCGCCGGGCCCTGCGCGGTGGAGAGCGAGGAGCAGGCGCACGCGGCGTGCCGGGCCGCGAAGGAGGCCGGCGCGACGATCCTGCGGGGCGGCGCGTTCAAGCCGCGCACCTCTCCGTACTCCTTCCAGGGGCTCGGCAAGCGGGGCCTGGAGATCCTCGCCGAGTGTCGCGCGGAGACCGGCCTGCCCGTCGTCACCGAGGTCGTCGACCCGCGCGACGTGGACCTCGTCGCCGAGTGGGCCGACGCCCTGCAGGTCGGGACCCGGAACATGCAGAACTTCGAGCTGCTGAAGGCCGTCGGCGCTGCCGCGAAGCCGGTCCTGCTCAAGCGGGGGTTCGCCGCCACGATCGAGGAGTGGCTGATGGCGGCGGAGTACATCGCCCAGCGCGGCAACTCGGAGATCGTGCTCTGCGAGCGGGGGATCCGGACCTACGAGACCGCGACCCGCAACACGCTCGACCTCGCGGGGATGGCGGTAGCCCAGCGCGAGAGCCACCTGCCGGTGATCGTCGATCCGTCGCACGCCACGGGGCACCGGGATCTGGTGCCGCCGATGGCGCGCGCCGCGCTCGCGGCCGGGGCCGACGGCGTCATGGTCGACGTGCACCCCAACCCCGATGAGGCCCTGTGCGACGGACCGCAGGCGTTGCGCCCGGCGGACCTGCAGGCGCTCGCCCGGGATCTCCGCGCGCTCGCCGAGGTGCTCGGCCGCTCGATTGGGTGAGCCGGGCTACGCCGGGACGACCGGCGTGAGCTCCGCGATGTCGCAGCTGCCGCGCCAGCGGGCGATCGACTCCTCCGGGGGCCCGACGCGGCTCCGTCGGCGGTCGGCGAGGACCTTCGCCGCCTCCTCCCACTCCGCGCCCTCGAGGACGCGGACGGCGGCCGGGAACTCGGCGAGGGCCGTGTGCCCGCCCTCGGCCTTCCGGCGCGTGATGACCACCAGCTCCGTGGCACCGGGGATCCCGGGGACCGTCTGCTCCTCGGGGCCGCGCTCCCGCTTCGAGAGCACCAGGATCTTCCCGTTGCGGAAGGCGAACCACGCCGGGATCGTCCGACGGCGCCCGTCTTCCTCCACCCCCACCCAGATCACGTCGGAGCGCTTCAGCCCGTCCTCGATCCGCTTCGGCAGCTTCGCCTGGGCCTGCTGGACGTAGACCGGTACCTCGATCTCGCCGACGATCTCGTCGTCGAGGATGAACGAGACGAGGTGCGTGCCGGTGATCTCGAACCGCGCGTCCTCGACGACGTCGGTCTCGACCGTGAGGTCCATCGAGCCCCGCATCCGTCGCGGCGCCGGCCCCCACCGGTAGACGGTGCGCCCCGTGGGGTCGATGATGCGGACCTCCTCGGTCACTACGCCCGTCGGGACCTTCCACGCCCGGTACAGGACGAAGGGCAGCGCGCGCCCCGGGGCGGCGGCGAGGTAGATCCCGGCCGGGCCCCGCTCGGCCTGGGCGTCGAAGACCCGGCGGTCGACCGCGCTCGCGAAGACCAGCTCTCCGGTGGCCATCGACCCGGAACTATAGCGGGCGACCCGGCCCGGGCGGCGCGGCCGGAGGGCCCGTGCGCCTCACGCCGTCCGGGCGAGCCACAGGCGCGGCTCCTCGATCTCCGGGAGCGAGGGGAGGGCCTCCGGCGAGTCCCACATGCGGGCGAGCGTCTCCTCGCCGGCGAGCTCGGCCACGGCGTCGCAGAAAGCGCGGCCGGCTCGGTACTGCTCGCGCTTCATCTCGATGCCGAGGAGCCGCTCGAACACCGGGTCGCCCCGCTCGGTCTCCCGGTAGCGCCGCATCGCCTCCTCGATCCTCGGGTAGGTCGCGAGCAGGCGTCGTCCGATCGCGTGCATCACGTGGTCGCCGTAGCCCTCGGCGGCAGCCATGAAGGCCTGGATGCGCCCGAGCTTCAGCCGCTGCTCGGCGTCGAGGACCGTGCCGAACAGGCCCTCCTCCCCGGCCAGGACCTCCCGCATCTGGTTCGGGTCGGAGGGGTCGAGCGACTCGAGACGCCGGGCGAGCCCCTCGATGTCGAGCTCCAGGGTGTCCAGGAAGTCTTCCAGGAGCTCGCGGAAGCGCGGGAGCGCCCAGGGCCGGGCGAACTCGAACCGATGGGTCACCTCGTGGAGCGCGACCCAGGTCCGGAACTCGGTCGGGTCGAGCGACCAGTCCTTCTCGAAGGCCGCGATGTTCGGCACCACGAACAGGAGCGTGCCCGCCCCGCTCGGTCGGGGGACCGCCACGTCGTACTGTCCGAGCACCTGCTGCGCGAGGGCGCCGAGCACCGTGCCGACCTGGGCGCCGAGGAGCAGGGGCGAGAGCTGCTCCAGGAGCTGCATGGCGCCCTCCGGCACCTCCTCCGGGAGCTGGGCCCGCTGGGCCCGCGCCACGGCCTGCGCGAGTTTGGCCGCGGCCGGCTCGAGGAGCCGACGGAGCCCCTCGAGGTTCTCGGTGATCCACTCGGCCCGGCGCACCGCCTTGACCACCGGCACGTCGTGCGGGGGCTCGAGCCCGGTGAGGGTCGCGACGTGGAGCTCGGCGACGCGGACGGCCTCCTCGAAGGCGTGTCGATCCTGCTCGCTCGGGCGCGGGTCCTCTCGCCCCCAGGACGCGGCGGCGATGCCGACCTGCCGCGCGAGTTCCCAGTTCACCGGCCCGCTCGAGGACAACAGGACCCGCTGGATCTCCCGGAACAGCGGCACGTCGTTCCAGAAGTCCCCCGGAAGCCCGAAGGGGCCGGTCCCTTCGGGTCGCTCCGCAGGCTCGCGCGGCTCCATACCTGAAGCGTACCCCCAGGGACCGCACGCGCCGCCGGCGGCTACGATGGTCGACGTGCGCGAGGGCCTGTCCGTCCGCGTGACCGCCGAGCCCCTGGA
>SIRV01000024.1 GCA_004366195.1 Actinomycetota bacterium | reverse complement strand
CGGCTCGCTCCCGCCCTCCTCCGGGCGTGTGCGGCTCCTCGGCGGCCCGCCGGAGCGTGTGGACCGGGCGCGGATCGGGTACGTGCCGCAGCGTCCGAGCCTGGACTCGGAGGTGCCGGCGACGGTGGAGGAGATCGTGCTCGCCGGCCGGCTGCGCCGCGCCGGCTGGTGGCACCGGCCGGGGCGGGAGGACCTGGCCTTCGTGCGGCACGCGCTCGAGTCGGTCGGGCTCCTCGATCTCGCACGGGCCCCCCTCGCCGAGCTCTCCGGCGGCCAGCGGCAGCGGGCGTTCATCGCTCGGGCCTTCGCGACCGAGCCCGAGCTGCTCCTGCTCGACGAGCCGATCGCGGGGGTTGACGCGGAGTCGCAGCGGCGGTTCCGGGACTCGCTCGTGCACCTGATCCAGGACCACGGCGCCGGCGTCCTGCTCGTCTCGCACGAGCTTTCCGCCGTGGCGTCGGATCTCGATCGCGTCGTGGTCCTCATGCGGCGCGTGCTGTTCGACGGCCCGCCGGGGGAGCTCGCGGCCGCGGGCGTGAGCCTCGGGATGCACCCGGAGGACCTGCCGCTCTGGCTGGAGGGGTTGCGCTGATGCCCTGGCCGCTGCCGTACCCGTTCGAGCTCGCGTTCATGCAGCGGGCCCTCGTCGCCGCCGTCATCGTGGGGGTGTTCGCGCCGTTGATCGGCACGTTCGTGGTGCAGAAGCGGATGGCGCTGATCGGCGACGGCATCGGCCACCTCGCGTTCGCCGGGGTCGGCGCCGGGCTCGTCGCGGGCGTCTGGCCGGTCTGGGGCGCGCTCGCGCTCGCCGTGGCGGGGGCGCTCGGGATCGAGTGGCTCCGGGCCCGCCGGGCGGCCTCCGGCGACCTCGCGCTCGCGCTGTTCTTCTACGCCGGCATCGCGGCGGGCGTGGTCCTGGTCGGCCTCGGGGGCGGGCTCGGCTCGAACGTGCTCGTGTACCTGTTCGGACAGCCGCTCACCGTCACCGGCGGCGAGCTGCTCGTGATCGGCGGGCTCGGCGCCGGCATCGTCGCGGCGATGCTCGTGCTCCGGCGGGCGCTGTTCGCCGTGGTCACCGACGAGGAGTGGGCCAGGGTCGCCGGGCTGCCCGTGGGTGCCCTGAACGCGACGCTGGCCGTGCTCATCGCCGTCTCGGTGGTCGCGGCGATGCGCGTGGTCGGCGTCCTCCTCGTGGCGGCGATGATGGTCCTGCCGGTGGCGAGCGGGCAGCTGCTCGCCCGGTCCTTCGCGGGAACGATGCGCTGGAGCGTCGGCTTCGGCGTGGGGGCGGCGGTCCTCGGGCTCGCGCTCTCACGGATGCTCGACACCGCGCCCGGCGGCACGATCGTGCTGGTGGCGGCGGGCTACTTCGCGGTCGTCGCGGCGGTGCGCCGCGGGCGGCTGCCCCGCCTCGGCACGGGAGGCGAGACGTGAGGTCGGCCGAGGTCCACCCGGCGGTCGAGGAGCGGCTCCGGGCGTTGGGGCAGCGGTACACGGCCAAGCGTCGGAAGCTCGTCGAGGTGCTCCGGCGGGCCCGTCGGCCGGCCCCCATCGCCGAGCTCGTCGCCGGAGCGGGGCTCCCTCAGAGCTCGATCTACCGGAACCTGGCGGTGCTGGAGCGGGCGGGCGTCGTGCGCCGCGTGCTCACCGAGGGCGGGGCCGCCCGCTTCGAGCTCGCGGAGGATCTCACCGCCCACCACCATCACCTGGTGTGTCGCGCCTGCGGGGCGGTCGAGGACGTGACGGTCCCGGAGGCGCTCGAGCACCAGGTCGAGCGGGTCCTCGCGGCGGCCGCCCGCCGGGCGGGCTTCCGGGGCCTCGCCCATCGTCTGGACCTCGTCGGGACCTGTGGCTCGTGCGCGGGCGAGGCGCCTACGGGGTGAGGTAGGGGCGGTCGGGGCGCTCGACGGGCTCCACGGAGCGGGCGTCCACGATGACCTCCCGACCGATCGGGTAGATCGTCCCCACCACCCGGACCCAGTCGTTCGGCCGGAACCGGCCGGGCGTCACGTTCACCACCCGGACCTGGGCGATCGTCGCGTCGGCCACGCAGCAGGTCACGACGTAGCGGGTGAGGAGCAGCTCGTCGGCGGGGGTGTCGGGGTAGCGGACGACGAACCCCACGAGGTCCACGGTCTCGCCGGCGCGCGCGGCGAGGGCCCGCTCGCCCTCGGGCGTGGTCTGCGCCGCCGCCACGTCCACGAGGGTAAGGGCTCCCGAGCCCATCTCCCGGGAGCCGAGCACTCCGGCGCTCGCCACGCTGGACCGGGTCCCGGCGGAGAACTGCCCGAGCGTGGCCGGGGGGAGGCTCGCGAGGAGCACCACGGGGGCCACGACCGCGCCCATGATCCAGGCCTCCCGCCGTCCGATCGCCTCGGGGCGCGTCGTCCGGGACGTCGCGAAACGCCCGAGGGCCGCGAGCGACAGGAGGGACGCGCCGACCGGCACCACCCATCGCGTCCGCTCCGAGAGGTAGAGCGCGTCGCGACCCGAGGCGAGGAGCCACCAGAACAGGCCCGCCCAGGCGCCGAGGACGGCGGCGCCCGCAAGGCGAGCCGGGCTCGGCCGTCGCTCGGCCCGGCGCGCGAGGGTGCGCGCGACCCCGGTCATCCCGTCGCCACCTGGACCCACATCGCCGCGACGAGCGTGGCGGCGAAGGCCGCGATCACGATGGTCCGCGCGAGGTCGCTTCGGAACGTCCCGGCGTACAGCGCCGTGAGCTTCAGGTCGACCATCGGCCCGAAGACGAGGAACGCGAGCTGTGCGGCGGGACCGAACGGGGTGAAGGAGGCCGCGACGAAGGCGTCCGACTCCGAGCACAGGGAGAGGAGCGCGGCGAGGACCATCATCGCCGCGATCCCGAGCACCGGTGTCGAGGCCAGGCGCGAGACCCACGAGGCGGGCAGGAACGTCTGCACGAGCGCCGCGAGGGTCGCCCCGAGGACCAGGTAGCGACCCATGAAGAGGAAGTCGCCGCCGAGGTGCAGGAAGAACCGGCGCCACCTGGGCTCCGGCCGGCCGAGCTCGACGGCCTCGTGGTCGCCAACCGGGCTGGGGCGCAGGAGCGATTCGGGGGCGGCGGCGCCCGCCGTCCACCCCACCGCGATCGCCACGAGGGCGCCGAGGAGGAACCGCCCGCCGACGATGAGCCAGAGGACGTCCCGTCCCCGGTAGGCGACGGCGGTCGAGGCGATCACCACCGGGTTCACCACGGGGGCGGCCAGCATGAACGCGATGGCCGCCGAGGGGGGAAGGCCCTTGGCGACCAGGCGTCGCGCGACCGGCACCGACCCGCACTCGCAGATCGGCATGGCCACGCCGGCGAGGGCCGCCGCGGGGAGCCGGAGCGGCCGCGGGAGCCGGGCCAGGCGCTCGAGCGTCCCGAGGGGCACGAGGACCTCGATGAGCGCCGAGGTCGTGGCGCCGATCACGACGAACGGGAGGGCCTGGATGAGGATGGAGCCGAAGATGATGAACGCCGCCTGGGCCCAGGCCAGGCGCTGTGGCTGGCCGAGGCGCACCAGGACGACGAGGCCAGCCAGGCAGGCGAGCACCGCGAGGGCCGTCCGACCCGTCGCCGCGCGCGGCGCCCGGGCCGGAAGGCTCGGGACGCGGATCTCCTCGGCGGCGCGCATCAGCAGTACCGGGCGAAGGTCACGGCGAACCCCTGGAAGGCGTCGGCGAACATCCTCTCACCCGTCGGCGTCGCCAGGCTGAGCAGGGCGTCGACGGCCGCCTGGCCGGTGATCCCGAGCTCGGTGAGGGCGTCCTGGTCGAGGAACAGGCCGCCGGGGACCTCGGCGGCCACGACCGGGACGTCGCCGGGCACCGCCTCCTCCACGGCTCCGACGACGGTCTCCGACGGCGCGGCCGAGGGGGCGGCCGGGGCGGAGCCGGTCCCCGCGACCGCGACGAGGACGTCACCCCCGGTCGCCTTCCGCGCCGACGTCACGATGCGGCGTGTCCAGCGATCCAGCCGCCGCAGGCCGCCACGGAGGGCGACGCCGAGCACGTCGGGAACGGGGTCGGCCCCGTAGCCGGTCTCCAGGTGGGTCCGCGCCGCGAGCGGGGCGGCCGCGGGGTCCCCCAGGATCTCGTCCACGGGGTCCTCGTCCGGGTACCAGCCGCCGCCGACGAGCCCGCGGTCCGTCGGGTCGGTCCCCACCAGGCCGACCAGGGTCCGAGGGTCGCGCTCCTCGAGGTCGTCGGCGAGGGTCGCGATCACGTGGGTGGGGCTCCCGGGGCCGAAGGCCTCGACGACCTGGCCTTCGTCGTTGCGGACCAGCGCGCCGGTCGTGCCGTGCTGGAAGGGGAGGCCGCCGGTCCCGATGGTCGTGAGGACCGCGGCGGGGTCGAGCGGCAGGGACCCCGTCTCGGCCTCCAGCGTCCCGGCCCCCTCCTCGAGCAGCGAGGCGAGGAAGGGCCACGCGTCCGGCCGGGCCTCGAGGTCGGCGGTGCCGACCCCCTTCCAGGCCACGAGGAGCACGAGGCGCGGGGGACGAGCCACGTGGGCCGGGGGGAGGTCGAGCGGGGTGCCGGAGCGGACCTCGGGGAAGGGGCGCTCGAAACCGAGGAGCGCGGCGAGGGTCGGCGCGACCCGGTCGAGCGTGACCCCTGCGGGAAGGCGGGTGGCCGGACGGATCCCTGGCCCGGCCATCGCGAGCGGGACGCGTGGGTCCGCGCTCGCCGCGTCCGTCGTCGGCCACGGGACGCGGAGGCCGTCCACCACGGTGGACGGCGGCGGCCCGGCCGCGACGGCGAGGACGTCGGGGGACCGTCCCTCCCGGAACCCGTTCGCGAGGAGGGACCGCAGCCCCTCCGGCAGCCCGCAGAACGGCACCCGAGCGGGCGGCGCGGCGCTCGGGCAGGCGTTGCCGACGCAGAGCGCTCGGAGCGCGGCGGCGGGGACGGCGAGCGCGGCCAGGGCGGTCAGGAGGACGAGCAGGCGGCGCCCGGACACCACGGCCGTCACCCTACCGCGCGCCGCCTCGGTGCACGGACGGCCCCTGCTATCGTGGGGGCCCGTCTCAGGCCATGCGAACCTCGACGCTCATCCGTTCCCTCGCGCTCCTCGCCGGCCTGGCCGCGCTCGCCGCCGCCTGCGCGCGGCCGGAGGCCTCCGCCGCGAGCCCCTCCCCGAGCTCCGCCCCTGCGGCGAGCGGAGACCTGGTCCAGGTGGCGTGCTCCCTGCCCCACGAGTGGTTGCTCCGGACGTGGCGGGGCAACCGCGCCGACCGCAGCCCCGAGCTGCAGATCCTCCCCATCGAGCCCAACTACGTGGGATCCGGGCTGCCGCACGTGGGGCCGTGGGACTACACGCAGCGGATCCCGATGTTCTGGTACGGCCCCGGCCACATCGCGCCCGTGGGGGAGGTGGACCGCCCCGTCACGCTCGCCGGGATCGCGCCGACCCAAGCCGAGCTCCTCGGGTTCCCCTTCGACGCCCCGGACGGCGCGCCGATGGTGGAGGCCATCGCCGGGAACCCCACGCCGCCGCGCCTCGTCGTCACGATGGTGTGGGACGCGGCGGGGATGAACGTGCTGGAGCGGTGGCCGAACGACTGGCCCTTCCTGCGGTCGCTCATCCCGCGGGGCGCCTGGTACACGAACGCGACGGTGGGGACGACCCCGACGAGCACCGCGCAGACCCACGCGACCATCGGGACGGGAGCCTTCCCCGATCACCACGGCATCGTGGGGCATCGCATGCGTATCGGCGGGAGGATCGTGACGCCGTGGGAGGCGGGTCCGGTCTACCTGATCGAGCCGACGCTCGCGGATCTGTACGACCGCGCGATGGGCAACCGGCCGCTGGTCGGGATGCTGGGCACGGTCTCGATCCACCTCGGGATGATGGGGCACGGCGCGGCGTGGGGCGGCGGCGACCGCGACATCGCGGCCGTCCGGCAGAGGCTGGAGGCCGAGACCCTCGGCGAGGAGGGTTTCGAGTGGAACCTCCCTCCCCGCCTGCAGCACTTCTACCGCTTCCCCCCGTACCTGAACGACGTCCCGGGGTTCGAGGAGGACGTGCGCGCGGTGGACGCCGCCGACGGTCGGATCGACGGGCGATGGCGGGACAACGACATCGCCCAGCTCCTGCAGGGGTTCGAGACCCCCGCCCGGATCCCGTACCAGGCCCGCGTGCTCCAGACCATCATCCGCCGCGAGGGCTTCGGAGCCGACGAGGTGCCCGACCTCCTGTTCGTGAACCACAAGATGATCGACTACATCAGCCACGTCTGGACGGTGAACAGCCCCGAGATGCAGGACGCGGTCCGGGCCGAGGACGCGGCCCTCCGCGACCTCGTGCGGTTCCTCGACCGTGAGGTGGGCAGGGGGCGGTGGGTGCTCGTCCTCACCGCCGATCACGGAGCGATCCACGACCCCGAGGTGAGCGGCGCGTTCGCGGTCCCCTCGATCGCGCTGGCGAACGGGATCAACGGGGCGTTCGACACGGACGGGGACGACCGCCGCGTCGTGCAGATGGTGCAGCCGACCCAGATCTTCATCGACGAGGCCGAGCTGCGTCAGAACGGGCACACGCTGGAGGACGTGGCCCGGTGGGTGATGGGCCTCACCAAGGGGGACGTCTCGAGCGCGCCGCTGCCCCCCGAGGAGGCCGACGACCCCATCTTCCAGGCCGCCTTCCCCTCGAGCCTGCTGGCGCGGCTGCCGTGCCTGCCGGAGGCGCGCGCGTGATCCGGCGGCGGGGCGGACGGGAACCGAGGCCTGCGCTCGCCCTCGTCCTCGCCCTCGCCCTCGGTGCCTGCACGGCGCGGGGCGCGGAGGCTCCCGGCCCGTCGGGCGTGCCGAGCCCCTCTGCCGTGGAGCTCGCGCCGGGGGCGCTCGCGAGGGCCGCCTGCTCGCTGCCCCACCGGTACCTGCTCCGGATCTGGCGGGGGACCTTCCCGGCACGATCGGGGCAGATCCTCCTCGTCCCCCGGGAGCCGAACTTCCTCGGGACCAACTTCCCCCACTCCGGCCCGTGGGACTACCTGCAGGACGTGCCCCTGTTCTGGTACGGGCCGGGTATCGTGCCGGCGCGCGGCTCGGTCGATCGACCGGCCTCCATCGCGGACATCGCCCCGACCCAAGCCAAGCTCCTCGGGTTCGATCTCCCTCCGGTGGACGGACGGGCGCTCCCCGAGATCCCGGCGCCCTCGACGCCTCCGCGGCTCATCGTGACGCTCGTGTGGGATGCCGGCGGGATGAGCGTCCTCGACGCGTTCCCCGAGGACTGGCCGGAGCTCAGGGCGCTGATCCCCAAGGGGGTGTGGTACACGCACGCGGAGGTCGGGTCCTCGCCGTCCATCACCCCGGCGACGCACGCGACGATCGGGACCGGCCTGTACCCGATGCATACCGGCCAGACCGACGCCGAGTTCTTCGTGGGGGACGAGATCGTGAGGGCCGGGGCGCTCGGCCCCCAGCTCCTCCTGCGCCCGACCCTCGGCGACCTGTACGACCGGGCGATGGGCAACCGCCCGCTGGTCGGGGGCCTCGCCAGCGTCACCTGGCACCTGAACATGATGAGCCACGGCGCGGGCTGGGGCGGCGGGGACCGGGACATCGCGGTGCTCCGCGTGCCCTCCGAGGCGGACAACGAGGGCGCGGAGGGCACCATCTGGAACCTGCAGGGGAAGAACCGTCCGTTCTTCCGGTTCCCCGCCTACGTGAACGACCTGCCGCCGCTCTCCGCGTACACGGAGGCGGTGGACCGCGCGGACGGCGCGCTCGACGGTCGGTGGCGCGACAACTCGATCCAGCAGTACGAGGGCGGGTGGGCGACGCCGGCCAGGATCCCCTACCAGGAGCGCATGGTCGAGGAGGTCATCACCCGCGAGGGCTTCGGCGCCGACGACGTGCCGGACCTCCTGTTCATCAACTTCAAGGCCATCGACCACGTGAGCCACATCTGGAGCGTGAACAGCCCGGAGATGCGGGACACGCTGCGGTGGCAGGACGCGGCCCTGGGGGACTTCGTCCGGTTCCTCGACCGGGTGGTCGGGCGCGGGAACTACGTGCTCGTCCTCACCGCCGACCACGGGGCCCAGTTCGACCCGAAGGTCTCGGGGGCCTTCCAGGTCACCCCGCGGGAGCTCCAGGCCGATCTCGAGGCCGCCTTCCCGTCGACCACCGATCGCCCGGTGTTCGCGGCCGTCCGCACGAGCCAGATCTACCTGGACGAGGACGCGATGCGCGCGAGCGGGTACACGGTAGGCGAGATCGCGCGGTGGCTCCTCGCCTACACGCAAGGCCAGGGCGCGGCGGAGGGGGGCGCCCCGCTTCCCGAGCGCGAGCGGAACGAGCCGTTCTTCTCCGCCGTGATCCCCACCGACATGCTCGCGCGCCTCCCGTGCCTCCCGGAGGCCAGGCGGTGACGCGGCGGAGGGCGATCCTGGCGGCGCTCGCGCTCGTCGCCGCGGCGTGCACGAGCGGGGCGCGGGCGTCGGGCGGGTCGACGACGCCGCAGCCGGTCGTCTCATCCGCCGGGATGGGGGAGGTCGAGACGGCGCTCGCGCGAGCCGCGTGCCGGAACGTGCCGCACGAGGTGCTCCTGCGGACCTGGCGGGGGGTCCGTCTCGATCGAAGCGGCGACATCCAGATCATCCCCAGGGAGCCCGACTTCGTGAGCGGGGGGCTCACCCACGCCACCCCGTTCGACCTGACGCAGGACGTCCCCCTCCTCCTCTACGGACCCGGGTTCGTCCGACCCGGGGTGTACGAGCGGGCGATCACGCTCGCGGACCTCGCGCCCACGCTCGGCGCCGTCCTGAGGTTCCCGTTCGACACCCCGGACGGGGATCCCCAGACACAGGCCCTGCTCCCCGAGGCCGAGCGCGGCCTGCCGCGGCTGGTCGTGGTCCTGGTCTGGGACTCGGCGGGGACCGACGTGCTGGAGCGGTGGCCGGACGCCTGGCCGAACCTTCGGGCCCTCGCCGAGCGTGGGGCCTGGTTCACGAAGGTGACGGTCGGCGCCTCGCCCTCGAACACCCCGGTGGGTCACTCCATCATCGGCACGGGGACGTTCCCCCGGAGCAACGGCTTCGTCGACGAGTACGTGCGGGTCGGCGGCAGGCTCCAGAAGCCGAACGAGAACGGCCCGGGGTTCCTGCTCGACCCGACCCTGGCCGATCTCTACGACCGCGCGATGGGCAACCGCCCGAAGGTGGGGGCCATCGCGACGCTGGCCGCCCACGTGATGATGATGAGCCACGGCGCGCAGTGGGGCGGAGGGGATAGAGACCTCGCGATCACCCGGGAGAAGGAGTTCGGGAGGACCGCCGGCGAAGAGGACGTCCGCTGGAACCTCACGGACGACATGGCCCCCTTCTACCGGCTCCCGCCGTACGTGAACGACCTCCCGCCGCTCGCCGGGTACGTCGAGGACCTCGACCGCGCCGACGGCGCGCTCGACGGGAGATGGCGGGACAACGAGATCGCGCGCCTCAAGGACGGCTTCGACACCCCGGCCCGGACGCCCTTCCAGCAGACGCTGGTGGAGACGGTTATCGAGCGCGAGGGCTTCGGCGCCGACGACGTTCCCGACCTGCTGTTCGTGAACTACAAGGCGATCGACACGATCGGGCACCTGTTCGGCGCCGACGCCGTGGAGATGGCCGACGCGGTCCGGGTCCAGGACGCGGCGCTCCGCCGGTTCGTCGGCTTCCTCGACGAGCGGGTCGGGCGGGGCCGGTGGGTGATGGCGGTGACCGCCGACCACGGCACCCAGCGAGATCCGGCGGTCTCCGGTGCGTTCCCCATCGACATCCGCAAGCTGGAGGCGGGCCTGCAGGCGCGCTTCGACGACGACGGCGACGGCGTGCCCCTCCTGCAGAAGGTCCGCCCCACCGAGATCTGGCTCGACCGGGCGGAGCTCGCGGAGAACGGGTTCACGCCGGAGCAGGTGGCGGAGTGGCTCATGCGGCTCACGCGAGCCGACACGTACAAGGGCTCGAGCCCCCCCGAACCGTCCTCCGCCGGCGAGCGCGTCTTCGCGGCGGCGCTGCCGTCGTCTATCCTTGCCGGGCTTCCGTGCCTGCCGGAGGCGCGCGCGGGCGAGAGCTGAGGAGGGGGAAGACGGTGGCGCTGACGAAAGATCGGACCGAGCGAACCGTGCGGCTCCCCGAGGCGCGCGAGGGCGGGCTCGGGCATCCCCTCGTGCTCGCGGCGGTGACCCTCGGTCTGCTCCTCGCGTTCGGGTGGACGTTCCTGCGGGACCCGTCGCTGAGCGCCGCGACGCGCGACCCGGCCTGGTACACGTGGCGCGCCAACGTCATGATGCACGACGCCCCCGGTCTGATCGCCGGGGACTGGGGCCCGTTCCACATGTTCGGCGGGGGATACCGGGTCGCCGTCCCTCTGTACGGCGCGGTCCTCGTGCGGGTCGCGGGTGTCGACCTCTACACGTTCAGCACCCTGATGATGGTCGCGGTGCCGATCCTCACCGGACTCGCGCTCGGCGTGTTCGTGACCCGCGAGCGGCGGGACCCGCTGCTGTACCTCCTCACGATGCTCGCGACGGCGGCGCTGTTCATGACGACGCCGTACGTCGGGTACCTCGACAACCTCACGGTGCTGTTCATCCTCTCCGCGATCCTCGCCTTCTACGTGCCGGGGCGGACCTCCTGGGGGGCGCGGGTCGCGATGTTCCTCCTCGGGGTCGTCGCCGCCTACGTCCACCCGACGACGTGCGTCATCTTCGGGATGTCGCTCCTCGCCGCCTTCGCGCTGCACGTCGTCACGAGCCGGTTCCGGATCGGTCGAGCGCTCGAGCGCGACGGGCCGAGCCTCATGGCGATCGGCTTCGGGATGATCTTCGGCCTCGGCACGTGGCTCCTCGCACCGTGGGGGGTGAAGGGCTCCCTCGCCGACGCGGCGCTGCCGCCCCCCTACCCCAAGGAGGCCTTCATGAAGCGGCTCGGGAGCTGGGTGGGCTCCATCGAGCCGCAGATCACGGTGCCGCTGATCCTGCTCGCCATCGGGTGGACGATCTACCGGGCGCGCCGGGACCGGGCGCCGGCCGACACGGCCGCGACCCTGTCGGCGGTGTGGCTCCTCCCCCTCCTCGGCATGCTCGGCTTCCTCCTCGGCGCGGCCTACCCCTACTACCGCTTCATGAACGCCACGACGGGGCTGATGGCGCTCCTCGGGATCGGGACGTGGGTGGCCGTCCGCTGGCTGCTCGCCAGACAGGGCTCGATGCGGGTGGCGGCGTGGGTCGGGGTCGTCGCGCTCGTTGGCTCGCTCGGGTTCGTGTGGGTGAAGGGTCGGCACGCCTCCAACTGGGCCGATCCCGACAGCCAGTGGATCGACCAGCCCACCCGCACGGCCTTCGCCGCCGTGCGCGAGGTCGTCGAGCGCGAGCCCGAGGCGCCCGTCATCTTCATCCTCGACTACGCGGACGTGTACCAGGCCTACGGGTGGTCGAAGACGTTCACCAACGTGGCGCGGGCCGGGCTCCCCGGCGACGCCGTGGATCGCTCGATGTCCTACTTCGGATCGGTGGACGACTTCCTCGCGGGGCGTCCCACCCAGCGCACCGACGAGACCTACAACAAGATGGCTCGCGGGTTCTTCCGCGAGGTGGAGGCGCTCCGGGCGGCGCACCCGGCGCCCCCGGTGGTGTTCCTCGTCCGCCAGTTCAACGAGGGGACGGCGAACGAGGAGCTCCTCGACGCGGGGCGCGAGGACCTGATCCCGCTGGGGCCCGACGTGGCCGTCGTGACCGGGCCGGGGCTCGCGACGCCGAGCGCGGAGGCGGTGGCGGCCGCGCAGGCCGCCGAGCGCGAGGTCGCGCGCTTCTACGCGGAGCACCCGGGGCCCCTGGACGACCTCGGGCACACGCTCCGCGTCCTGCTCGTCCTCGCCCTGCTGCTCGTCGTCCCGGGGTTGCTCTCGGCGCGCTTCTTCGGGATCGAGGGGGCGTGGGAGCGGATCGCCCTGATCCCGCCCATCTCGATCGCGCTCACCGTGCTCTCCGGCGTCGTCGTGGTGGCGGCGACGCGCTCGCCCTTCGGGACGGCGCACGGATGGGCGACCGTCGGCCTCGCCGTGGCGGCCGGCGGCGGCCTGGGGCTCGCTCGGAGGCCGATCCACGCCGCCCTGGAGCGGGTCGGCGCCTTCTTCGACCGGATGTTCTCCGTCTTCCACCGGCCGGACTACGCGACGCTCATGAGCGTGCAGTTCCTCGCGATGGCCGCGGACGGCCTCGTCCGGGGCTCGATCGCGAAGTCGATCGCCTTCGGCGGCGAGCGCGGGTTCGACGTCACGACCGTCCCGAGCGCCGACTACCTCCTCAAGGTGGTCCTCGCCCTCTACGTCCCCTACACGTTCCTGAGTCCGTTCATCGGGGTGTTCATCGACCGGTTCGAGCGGCGGCGGGTGCTCTCGGTCGCGAACGTGGTGACCGCGGCCGCGGTGACGGCGGTGGCGCTCGGGGCGCTCCTGCCGCTCGGCGGCGGGACCTCCGAGGGGAAGGTGGGGATCACGGCGGCGCTCATCGCCGGCATGCTCGTCATGCAGGCCTGCGTGCGAGTCGTGCTGGCGGTGAAGTCGGCGGCCATGCCGGACGTCCTCGCCGGCCGCGACCTGCTGCAGGGCAACGGCCTCTCGCAGGCCGGCGGCGCGCTCTTCCAGGTCCTGGGGGCGGGGCTCGCCTTCGGCCTGGGCGCGGCGCTGCCGGCATGGCTGATCGTCGTGGGCGGGGCGGCGGTCCTCCTCGTCGCCGCCGTCGTGACGGGCCGGATCCGTCGCATGGAGGCGACGCCGCACGAGACGACGCTCGGGGAGGAGCTGCGACGGATCGTCCGCGATATCGCCGCCGGGCTCCGGGAGGTGGCCTCGCGCCCCGCCGGGGCGCTGGGGCTGGCCTCGTTCCAGATGATCCGGTACCACTTCTGGGGGTTCGCGCTGTTCGTCTTCGCGCTCTACGCGAAGAACCTCGTGGAGGGCGGGAGCGCGGACACCCTCGCCCTCGGTCTCGTCGGCGGCCTGGGGTTCCTCGGCGGGGCGCTGGGGATGGTGCTCGCGCAGCGCTGGAAGGAGGCCATCTCACCGCTCCGGCTCCTGCTCGGATCGATGACGCTGCTCGGCGCCGGCACCGTGGCCTTCGGGTGGTGGGTCGCGCTGCCCGGCTTCGCCGCCCTGCTGTTCACGGGGTTCTTCGCGTTCTTCGTGGCGAAGATCTCGGCCGACACGATCATGCAGCAGGCGATGCCGGACGACTTCCGGGGTCGCGCCTTCGCCCTCTTCGACATCGCCTACAACCTCGGGTTCATCGTCCCCGCCCTCATCCTCGCCTTCCTGTGGACGGAGAACGATCCGGGGCGCGTCCGCGCGGTGCTCGTCGTCTCCGGCCTCGCGTTCCTCGCGCTGACCGGCCTCGTCGCCTGGTGGGCGTCGAGGATCCGCGAGCACTTCGCGCCGCGCGACGACCTGGTGGAGACGGGAGCCCCGACCGGGCCGTGACGGGATCGCCGTGGCTCGCGTGCGGAGCGAGGACGCGGACCTCTACGTGGAGGTGGACGGCGAGGGCGAGCCGGTCACGGTCGTCGCCCACGGGTTGACGAACAACCGGAACGAGCTCGCCGCGCTCACCCCCTACGTGCCGGGCACCAAGGTCCGGTTCGACTTCCGCGGTCACGGGCGCTCCAGCGCCCCCGAGCGCGGGTACCGGTTCGCCGACTTCGCGCGGGACCTCGACGCCGTGGCCCGCGCGTACGGTGCGACCCGGGCCGTCGGGACCTCCCTGGGGGCGGGGGCCATCGCCAGCCTGCTCGCCCGCGACCCCGACCGGTTCGAGCGCACCGTGTGGCTCCTCCCCGCCGCCCTCGACCTGCCCTTCCCCTTCGTCGAGCGGTACGAGCGGATGGCGGCCGAGCTCGAGGGGAAGACCCCGGAGGAGGCGCTCGAGGCGATCCTCTCCCGGCCCGAGCGCGTGGCGGAGTACGTCCGCACGCCCTGGAAGCTCGAGCTCGACCGGATGCTCTGGGACCACGACCACCCGGAGGGTCTCGCCCGGGCGATCCGGGAGGTGATCCGCGACCGGCCGATGGAGGACCGATCGGTGCTGCGCCGCGTCACGCGCCCGGTGCTGATCGTCTGCATCGAGGGGGACGAGATCCACCCCGCCGAGCTCGGGCGGATCCTGCACGAGCTGATGCCGGCGAGCGAGCTCGTCGTCTACTCGAGCCAGGAGGCGCTCTTCGCGGCCCTGCCGGAGCTCGTGGAGCGCGTGGGACGCTTCCTGCTCGGCGGGTAGGCTGTGCCCCCGATGAGCGAGGAGCTCTGCGCCACCGACGCGTACCTGCGCTCGTGCGAGGCGGTCGTGGTCGCCGCATCGCCGGACGGCGTCGTCCTCGACCGGACGGTCTTCCACGCCTGCGGCGGCGGCCAGCCAGGGGACGTTGGTGTGCTTCGGTGGGGAGGCGGGGAGGCGCGGGTCGTCGACACCGTCCGCCGGGACGGCGAGGTGCTCCACGTCCTGGAGGGGGCTTCGCCCGCGGTCGGCGCCTCCGTCGTCGCCGAGATCGACTGGGATCGCCGGTACCTCCTGATGCGCACCCACACCGCGCTGCACGCGCTCTCGGCGATCGTCTTCCGCGACCACGGTGCCAAGGTCACCGGCGGGAACATGGAGCCGGGGGTGGCCCGCATGGACTTCGAGCTGGAGGGGATCAGCCAGGACTTCGGCAGGGAGGTCGAGGAGCGGCTGAACGCCGAGCTGGCGGCGGACCGACCGGTCCACGTGCGGTTCCTGCGCCGGGACGAGGCCCTCGCGGACCCGGATCTGATCCGCACCAAGGTCAACCTGATCCCCGGGCACGTGGACCCCATCCGCGTCGTCGAGATCGAGGGGCTCGACCGCCAGGCCGACGGTGGGACCCACGTGCGCTCCACCGCGGAGGTGGGCCGCGTTCGCGTGGCCAAGACCGAGAGCAAGGGCCGGGGCTTCAAGCGCATCCGGATCGAGCTCGCCTGACGGTGGAACCGACCCCGACCCGAACGCGCCTCCGAGCGGCGGAGGGCGGCCGGGACCTCCTGGGCGGCCTCCTCGTGGGGCTCGCGGCCGGCCTGTTCGGGGCGGTCGTCCTGTTCGGGAAGCTCGCCCTGCGCGAGGGACTGTTCGTCCCCTCGCTGCTCGCGATCCGGTTCGGGCTCGCAGCCGTCCTCCTCGCGCTCGCGGCCGCCGCGCTGCGGCGGCCGCTCGCGCCGGCCCGCGGCGAGCGCCTGTGGATCGGCGTCCTCGCCGTGGCCGGCTACGCGGTGGAGTCCGCGCTGTTCTTCACCGCCGCCGAGCACGGCACCGCGGCCGCGGTCACGCTCCTGTTCTTCACGTACCCGGTCTTCGTCACGCTCGGCTCCTGGGCCCTCGGGGGCGGGGCGCCGGCGCGCCTCACGGCGATCGCGCTCGTCCTCGCCCTGGCCGGCACGGTCGTCGTGGTCGCCACCGGGGGCGGGCTCGCCATCGACTGGGTGGGGGTGGCCTTCGCCCTCGGGGCAGCGGTCACCTACACCGGCTACCTCCTCGGCGCCGACGCGGCGCTGAGACGGACCAACCCCATGACCAGCGCGATGTGGGTGAGCGCGGGCGCCTCGGTGGGGCTCTTCGCCTTCGCCTGGGTCACCGGCCGTCTCGGCATCCCGCAGGGCGCGAGCGGGTGGTGGCCCCTCCTCGGCATGGGGACGGCGAGCGCGGCGGCCTTCGTGGCCCTCCTCGCCGGGCTCCAGCGCATCGGCGCCGTGCGAACGGCCATCGTGGCGGCCACCGAGCCGCTCGCCGCCGCGGTCCTCGGGGCGGTGTTCCTCGGGGAACCGGTCACGCTCGGGGTCGCGGTGGGGGGCGTGCTGATCCTCGCGGGGGCGGTCGCCGCCAGCCTGGCGCGGGCGGCGACCCTGCAGGAGCAGCAGATCCCGTAGCCCGCGGTAGCGTGGGGGCGATGGGCCGTGAGCGCCTGACGCCGCTGGACGCCTCGTTCCTGTACCTGGAGCGGCCGCCGATGCACATGCACGTCGCGGCCCTTTCCGTGTTCGACCCCTCGACGCGGCCGGACGGCCGTCTGCCCTTCGAGGAGGTGGTCGCGCAGCTCGCCTCCCGGATCCACCTCGTCCCACGCCTCCGACAGAAGGTGCGGATGGTCCCGGGGAACGTCGCCCTCCCGGTGTGGGTGGACGACCCCCGCTTCGACCTCGAGCTGCACGTCCGGCGGGCGGCGCTGCCCGCGCCGGGCGGCCGACGGGAGCTCGCCGACCTCGTGGGCCGGGTGCTGTCCACGCCCCTGGACCGCACGCGGCCCCTCTGGGAGCTCTGGTTCCTCGAGGGTCTCGAGGGGGGCGAGGTCGCGACCCTGCTGAAGGTCCACCACGCGATGATCGACGGGATCGCGGGTGTCCATCTCGCGGCGGTCCTGTGGGACCTGCAGCCGGAGGCGAGGCCGGCTCCCCCTCCGCCGCCCTGGCGGGCGGGGCCGGAGCCCTCCGCCGTCGAGCTCCTCGCCGACGCCGTGCGCGAGCTCGCCGTTCACCCGGCTCGGGCGCTCGCCGAGACCCTGGAGCACGTGCGTCGCCAGCCGGCGCTCGCCGCGCTGTCGGCGGGGTCGGTGCTGTCGGGGGTGCGCAGCATCCTGGGGATGGGTCCGCGTCCGGCGAGCCCTCTCGACGTCGAGATCGGCCCTAACCGCCGGTTCGCGATGGCGGAGGCGCCGCTCGAGC
>SIRV01000023.1 GCA_004366195.1 Actinomycetota bacterium | reverse complement strand
CGGAAATTCGCCGTGGTGCAGGAGGTTCTCCGTCGTGCCTCCCAAGAGCCTCCGCCGCAAGCGGCCTCCTCCCCGCGTCGTCACCGCCACAAGATCGCAACCCTCCTCCCGCGCGATCTCCAGCAGGGTCCCAGGGCGGATACTCCCCTCCAGGTGGCGGTGCAGATCACAGGTGGCGAGGGCGCGCAGATCCACGATCGTTCATTCAAGCAGAACCCCCCGGACGCCGTCCGACCGGCTAGCATGCCCCGGTCGGACGAGGAGGTCGCATGCTGCTCGAGGGCAAGAAGCTGCTCATCACCGGGGTCCTGACGCGTGAGAGCATCGCGTACGCGGCGGCGAGGGCCGCACAGGAGCACGGCGCGGAGATCGTGCTCACGTCCTTCGGGCGGGCGATGAGCCTCACGGAGAAGAGCGCGCGGCGCCTCCCGCGCCCGGTCGACGTGCTGGAGATGGATGCCACCGACGAGGCCCAGGTAGCGGCCGTGGCGGAGGAGCTGGGACGGCGCTGGGGCCGGCTCGACGGGTTCCTCCACGCGATCGCCTTCGCGCCCCAGGACGCGCTCGGCGGCAACTTCCTCCACACGCCGTGGCCGAGCGCACAGACCGCGCTGCAGGTGAGCGCCTTCTCGCTGAAGACCGTGGCCGAGGCGATGCACCCGCTGATGCGGGAGCGGGGCGGGGCGATCGTGTCCCTCGACTTCGACGCCCGGGTGGCCTGGCCGGTGTACGACTGGATGGGCGTGGCCAAGGCCGCGCTCGAGGCCGTCACGCGGTACCTGGCCCGCGATCTCGGGCCGGACGGGATCCGGGTGAACACCGTCTCGGCGGGGCCCCTCCGGACGATCGCCGGCAAGGGGATCCCGGGGTTCCAGGAGCTCGCGGAGGCATGGGCCTCGCGGGCCCCGCTCGGGTGGGACGTCACCGACGCCTCGCCGGTCGCCGACGCGATCGTGTTCCTCCTCTCGGACCTCGCGCGGGGGATCACCGGCGAGCTCGTCCACGTGGACGGGGGCTACCACGCGATGGGGACCGCCCCCGTGCCCCCCGGTGCGACGTCCGACGGCTAGCGCGCCTATGCTTGGCGACGTGACCGGGGAGCGCCGGCTGACCTCCTTCAGCCACGGTGCCGGGTGCGCCTGCAAGCTGGGCCCGAACGATCTCACGGAGGTGCTCGGCCTGGTCGGCGCGCCCGCGCCCTCGGCCGAGGTGCTGGTCGCCGCCGACACCGGGGACGACGCGGCCGTCTACCTCCTCCCGGAGGGGCGGGCCCTCGTCGCCACCCTCGACTTCTTCACGCCCATCGTGGACGACCCCCGCGATTGGGGGCGCGTGGCGGCGGCCAACGCTCTGAGCGACGTCTACGCGATGGGTGGTCGGCCCGTCCTGGCCCTCAACATCGCGGCCTGGCCGGTGGACGAACTTCCGCTGGAGCTCCTGGCGGAGGTCCTCCGTGGGGGCGAGGAGGTGGCGGCCGCCGCCGGGGCGGTGGTCGTCGGCGGGCACACGATCACCGATCCCGAGCCGAAGTACGGGATGGTGGCCCTGGGGTTCGCGGATCCCGCCCGGATCGTCCGCAACTCGACCGCGCCCCCCGACGCTGCGCTGTTCCTCACCAAGCCCATCGGCACCGGGATCGTGGCCACGGCCATCAAGCGGGGGGTCGCCGAGCCGGCGCTGGTCCGCGCGGCCGTCGAGCTCATGACCACCCTCAACGCGGGGGCGGCGGAGGCCATGCTGGAGGCCGGGGCGGAGGCGGCGACGGACGTGACGGGGTTCGGCCTCCTCGGTCACCTGCACCGGATGCTCCGCGCCTCGGGCGTGGCCGCCCGGCTGGATGCCGGTGCCGTGCCGGTCCTGGGGGGGGTGCTGGAGCTGGCGCGGCGGGGCGTCGTCCCCGGGGGAACGGAGCGGAACCTCGCGTACGTGCGGCCCTCCCTCGATGAGGAGGGGATGCCGGAGCCGGAGCTGCTGGTGCTGGCCGATGCCCAGACCTCCGGCGGCCTGCTGATCGCGACCAGCGCGCCGGAGCGCTTGGCGGAGGCCCTGGAGCGGCGCGGCGTGCCGTACGCTCGGGTGGGCGAGACCATCGCCGGGGAGCCCGGCCGGATCGCGGTCGAGGGCCGACCGGGGAGCTGAGGGGAATACCACCGCGCTGGTAGGGTTTATCGCAGGTGCAGATGCAGATGCTTCGGATCCCCGAGAGCCTGTATCGGGAGATGGTGGAGCACGGCCTCCGGGAGTTCCCGAACGAGGCCTGCGGGGTGCTGGCCGGGCGCGACGGCGTGCCGGTCCGCTTCTTCGCCATGCGGAACCTGGACGCGAGCCCGGTCTCGTACCGGCTCGACCCCAAGGAGCAGCTCCGCGTGTTCGACCTCATGGACGAGGAGGGCTGGGACCTGCTCGGGATCTTCCACACCCACACGCACTCCGAGGCGTACCCCTCCGAGACGGATCTGCGCCTCGCCTTCTACCCTGATGCCTACTACCTGGTGATGTCGCTGTCCGACCGGGAGCGGCCCGAGCTCAGGGCGTTCCGCATCACCGACGGCGAGATCACCGAGGAGGAGCTGGAGATCGGATGACCCGGGAGTTCACCGTCGAGGAGGTCCAGCGCTACGCGCGCCACATCATCCTGCCCGGCGTCGGGGCCGAGGGGCAACGGAAGCTGCTCGACGCCAAGGTCCTGGTCGTCGGCACGGGCGGGCTGGGCTCGCCGATCTCGATGTACCTCGCGGCCGCCGGGGTCGGGAGGATCGGCCTCGTGGACTTCGACACGGTGGACCTGTCCAACCTCCAGCGGCAGATCGTGCACGGCACGAGCGACGTGGGCCGCCCGAAGGTGGAGTCGGCCCGGGAGACCCTCCTCGACCTGAACCCCAACATCGAGGTCGTGACGTACGACACGCTCCTTTCGAGCGCGAACGCGTTCGAGGTGCTCGAGCCGTGGGACATCGTGATCGACGGCACCGACAACTTCCCCGTCCGGTACCTGGTGAACGACGCGACCCAGATGCTCGGCAAGCCCCTCGTCTACGGCTCGATCTACCAGTTCGAGGGGCAGGCGACGGTGTTCATGCCGGGGCCGGAGACGCCCTGCTACCGCTGCCTGTTCCCGGAGCCGCCCCCGCCGGGGACGGTCCCGAGCTGCGCCGAGGCCGGGGTCTTCGGGGTGCTGCCGGGGATCGTCGGCTGCATCCAGGCCACCGAGGCGATCAAGCTGATCACGGGTCTCGGTCAGACCCTCGAGGGACGCCTGCTGATCTTC
>SIRV01000022.1 GCA_004366195.1 Actinomycetota bacterium | reverse complement strand
GGCGGGGCTGGCGCCTGACGCCCCAGCGGAGGGTCATCGCCCAGGTGTTGGACGGCGAGCACGTGCACCTCACGGCGGAGGAGATCCACGCCCGGGCCCGCGCGGTGCTCCCCGAGACGGGGCTCGCGACCGTCTACAACACGCTGAACGAGCTCGTGGCGATGGGGGAGGTGCTGGAGGTCAGCGTGGGGGAGGGTCCGAAGCGGTACGACCCCAACGTCCTCCGGGCCCACCAGCACCTGGTGTGCGTCGGGTGCGGGGAGGTGCGGGACGTGTACCCGGCGGGGGAGCCGTCGCTGCCGGCGCGGGAGCGGCACGGCTACCGCATCCTGGACGCGCGCGTCACGTTCGAGGCCTGTGCCCGAGCTGCCGTGCCCGGTCCGACGCCGGTCGCTCGGGCGAGGGCCACGGCTGAGCGCCGCTTCGGAACCCCGGAACGCTTGCATCCGGCGGTCGTCTGGCATAGCGTCGCGCCCGACACCGGGCTGGTGGGGAAAGGGGGGCCCATGGAGCAGGGACCTGGTTCGTTCGGGGCGCCCACCGGCGGGAGCCAGGAGCGCCCCGGCATCGTGACGGCCGCCGCGGTGCTGCTCTTCATCGGCGGGGCCTTCGGCATCCTCGGTGGGGTGCTCGGGGTGACCGGGGGCGGCTTCATCGGGGGCAGCCTCGGCGGGATCGCCGTGGTCTTCGGCATCATCATGCTCGCCGTCGGGGCGCTCGAGATCTACGCGGGCGTCCAGGTGCTCGCCCTGAAGGAGCAGGGTCGCATCATCGGCCTCGCCCTGGCCGCGATCGGGGCGCTGCTCTCGCTCGTGCAGATCGGCGCCTCGCCGGGGAGCTCGATCATCGGGCTCGCCATCAACGGGTTCATCCTGTACGCGCTCTGGACGACGGCCTCGGCCTTCCGTCGCTGAGCGTCCGACGCCCGGGGGTGAGGGTCCGCGGGCTTGACCGGCGCCGCCCGCGGACCGATACCCCTCGTGTGAGACGTGGGCTCGTCGCGGTTCTCCTCGGCCTGGCGCTCGCCGCCCAGGCGGGCCCGGCGCTGGCCGGGAACACGTCGCTGCGGTTCTTCGGGAACGGCCGCGACGACATCGACCGGGTGAAGATCCGGGTCGACGATCCCACCGACGAGGAGCCTGGCCCGCCGGCGGACGTGGGCGCCACCGACTTCACGATCGAGTTCTGGCTGCGGGCGCGCGCGGCGGAGAACGCGGCGGGGCGGGTGCGATGCGGCGCGAACGTCAACTGGATCTACGGGAACATCGTCCTCGACCGCGACCGGTACAACCAGGACCGGAAGTTCGGGATCTCGATCGCAGGGGGCAGGGTGGTCTTCGGGGTGAGCGGGGACGGCACCGGCGACCGCACGATCTGCGGCGACAGCGACGTGCTGGACGGGCGCTGGCACCACGTCGCCGTCCAGCGCCGGCGCTCCGACGGGAAGCTCTGGCTGTACGTGGACGGCCGCCTCGAGGCCCGGGCGGACGGGCCCGACGGTGACGTCTCCTACCCGGACGACGGCGTCCCCGGCGACTTCTGCGGGGGGCCCTGCACCCGGAGCGACCCCTTCCTCGTGATCGGGGCCGAGAAGCACGACGCCGGCCCCGCCTATCCGTCGTTCGCCGGATGGGTGGACGAGATCCGCCTCTCGACCGTCCTCCGCTACACGGGGCGCCGTTTCCGGGTCCCGATGTCCCCGTTCCGTCCCGACGGGGACACCGCCGCCCTGTACCACCTCGACGAGGGCCGGGGCAGGCGGGTCGGCGACGCCCTCGGCCTGTCGCCCGGGCGCCGCAGGGTGGGCGGGGACCCCGTCGGCCCCCGCTGGTCCCGCCGCGACCCCTTCTGACGCATCGTTCCTGCCACGTCGCCCCTGGCGGCGGCGCGCTTCTCCCGGGCCGAGGAGGCCGACAGCTACACGTCGGCCCCGAGCCCTCGGAGCACCTCGACCGGGAGGACGTGGCAATAGGGGGTCTTCCCTGTCCGGTCGTAGTAGCGCTGGTGATACTCCTCGGCGGGGTAGAAAGCCTCGAGGGGGCGGATCTCGGTCGCGATCGGCCTCGCGAAGCGGGCGCGGGCGCGCTCGCGGGAGGCCTCCGCCGCCCGGCGCTGCTCGTCGGAGTGGGTGAGGATGATGCTCCGGTACTGGGTGCCGAAGTCGGGCCCTTGGCGGTTCCGCTGCGTCGGGTCGTGCATCGCCCAGAAGACCTCGAGGAGCTGCTCGTAGCTCACCCGCTCGGGATCGAACGTCACCTGCACGACCTCGGCGTGGCCGGTGGTGTCGGTGCAGACCAGCTCGTAGGTGGGATCCGGCACGTGGCCGCCCGCGTAGCCGCAGACGACGTCGAGGACGCCGGGCACGCGGCGGAAGACCCACTCGACACCCCAGAAGCACCCGCCGCCGAACGTCGCGATCTCCCGGTCCATGCCGTCACAAGCCTACGGCGGGATGCCGCGGACGACGACGGTCACCGTCGCAGGCCGAGCGCCATCCCGCACCGGCCGGGCGCGACGTGGAGCGCTCGGACGTGCGCGTCTTCGCGAGGTCCTGTGCGGCCGTCGAGGCGCTAGAACTCTCGGTCGGCGGCGCCGGACTCCGTGACGACGGTGGTGAGGCACGCGTTCGCGGCTCGGTCGTACGGGGTCGCGGATGGGGTCCAGGTCATCGTGCCATTGCCGGCGGCCGTGGTCACGGCGCCGCTCGGCGTCCCCAACGTCACCGTCACGGTCGTCCCGCTCATCACCATCGTCGAGCTCGTGAAGGTCCGGTTCGCGTTCGTGTAGTCGGTGCGACCGAGGACGACGAGCCCGAGGGGCAGTTGGGTCGTGTTGGCGGCGTTCCAGATCTGCACCCGGTCGCCGCCGCCGTTGTTGATGAGACGGACCGTGACCGTGGTGGGGCCGCCGTTCCAGCCGGAGAGGATCGACTGCGCCTCGATCGGCTCCGAGAACGTGTACGTGATCGTGTCGCCGGTCTCGGCCCGGCCGACGACGCCCCCGGAGGCGTTCGCTGTCTGGATGTCGGCGCCGGTCGGTGGGGTGTTGTCGACGGTGACCGTGAACCCTCCCTGGGTGCCGGTGTTGCCGAGCCCGTCGGTGGCCGTGATCGAGAAGGTGCGCGTCCCCTCTGCGAGGGGGGTATCGGCGGTGAGCACCGCGCTGCGGTAGTTGTACGTGACGCCACCGACCACGTAGGTGCCGGCGACGAGCGGCACGGCCGTCTGTCCTGTGGTGATGGCGCTCACGTCGGCCGTGACCGACGACACGCCCTGCGGGTCGGAGACGTCCGCGTACACCCGGTACTGGCCGCCCTGTCGGAGGTACCCGGCGGTCCCGCCCTGGTTCTTCTGGATCGCGGCCGCCGAGACGGTGGGCGGCGTCGTGTCCACGGTGACCGACGAGGACGCCACCGTGCCCAGCGAGCCGACCGCGTAGACGTCATGGGTCCCATCGCTCGTCCCGTTCGGCAGGGTGACCGAGACCGAGGCCTGCCCGTCGAGCGGCACCGGGTCCGGGCTGATGGAGCCGGCGAGCACGGTGCCCGTGTCCGGATCGTCG
>ML214166.1:6304-6724 GCA_004366195.1 Actinomycetota bacterium | reverse complement strand
AAGCGCTTCGCGAGCCCGGAGACCTCGAGGAGGCTCATCCGCGCTGGATGCCCGCTGCCACGCTCAGTCCTGGGGCACCCACGGCGGCATCTGCAGCGTGCCCTCGGCGGCCACGTCCGGAAGGACGACGACGTTCTGCGCGTCTTGGACCTGCGACCAGATCGTGGGGAGCAGGTCGTCCCCCGGCATCGCGTACTGGCCCTCCTCCGGAGGTGTGAAGCGGTAGCGGCCGGCGAACCCCAGGTAGTCGGTGTTCCTGATCGCCTCGACGACCTTGTCGTAGCACTCGACGCAGCCGACCTCCTCGACCGCCTGGATGATGCCTTGGGCGATCAGGTCGCAGCGCACGATGCCGCCGAAGATGTTGATGAGCACGGCCTTGACCCTGGGGTCGAGCAGGATGATCTTGAAGCCCTGCGC
>ML214166.1:0-6294 GCA_004366195.1 Actinomycetota bacterium | reverse complement strand
GAAGGGGTGGATCGAGAACGGCTCGTGTCCGTACCGCTCGGTCCACCGCCGGATGTAGTCGGTCTTGTCGCTGCCGATCTTGTCGCTGATGCCGATGACGGTCGCCCAGAGCAGACCGTTCGCGCTCTCCCCGGCCAGCTCGAGGAACTCCGGGATGTTCGGCGTGTACTGCATGTAGACGAGGCTCCGGATCCCCGTGTCCCCGAACTGCCGCGACCACTGCTGCATGAAGCGGGCCGCGTCCGAGGGGTCGAGATCCCAGAACGTGACGAAGGCCGGCTCGGCCTCCTGGATCTTGCTGAGGATCGGCCCGAACTCCTGCACGCCGAAGGGGATGACCTCCTTCAGGGCGAGGTCGTAACCCTGCTTGCGGATGCTCTCGATGAAGGCGTCGGCCCCCACCGCGTTGTAGGCGTAGTCGGTCGTGATGACGGCGACGGTCCGGTTCGCCGGCTCGAACCCAAGGCGCTCCGCCGCGTCGGGCAGCACGGCGGCGGCGTTCGTGCCGTAGTCGTAGTCGCTGGGGTCGTACTGGAAGACGTTCCCGTACTTCTCCGGGTCCTCCATCACCGGCTCGATCGCGGCGCGCATGGTGACCGCGTGCAGGTAGGGCATGTCCCCCTCCCCGAAGGCGAGGGTGTTCACGCCGCTGTCGTCATAGCCGGTGATCACCGCGTCGGGGTTCTCACCAAGGAGGCGCTCGGCACAAGCCTGGATCGTGTCCACCTCCAGGGCGCCCACGTCGCACGTGACGAGCGTGAGCTTCCGGCCCAGCAGGCCGCCCTCCGCGTTGTACTCGTCGATCGCCATCTCCAGGGCCTGCTGCATCTCCTCGCCGTCGCTCGCGTAGGGTCCGGTGAGCGGCATGGCCGACGCCACGACGATGTCGCCCTCGCCCTCGGCGCCGCCGCCCTCCTCGCCTCCGCCGGGAGCCTTGCAGGCGGCGGCCACCAGCACAGCGGCCACCAGAGCGACCGTTGCGGACCAGCGCGACCCGGCAACGTTCATCGGGGATCCCCTCCTCATGCGCGCACGTGCCCGCGTTACTACAGTGCGGGCTGAGGGCCGTCAAGTGCACACGTCATGGGAGCGAACGCGAGGCGCAACCCCGCGCACCCATCGCATCATCGCGTCCACGATGGCGCTCCTCGCGGCGTGCCGGAGCGCTCCCCTCTCGGAGGCAACGATCATGGATGCGCGCAACGGCGAGGTCGTCTTCGTGCGGACCGTCGATCGCATCGCGCGGCTCATGGTCGTCGGGCCAGGGGACCAACCCCGTCGCTTCGGCCCGCGAGGAGGGACGATCTCCGACCCCGCGTGGTCGCGCGACGGCTCCCGGCTCGCCTTCGCCTGGCGCCGCTGGCCGGCGGGCTTCCAGATCACCGTAGCCGACGAACGGGGACGGATCCTCCGGGTGCTCAGCGACCCGCGTGCGATCGACGGGACTCCCACCTGGTCCCCGGACGGGTCCTGGCTGGCCTTCTCCCGCCTCCGCGGGGGGCAGGCGGTCCTCTACCTCATCCCCACCCGAGGTGGGCGTCCGAAGCCCCTCGTCTCCGGGCGGGCGCCCGATTGGTCGCCCAGAGGCGAACTGCTCGTGTTCGAGCGAGCCGATCCGCTCGCCTCGGACCTGTTCACGTACCGGCTGGCCGACGGCGCGCTGGAGGTTCTCGTGGCCTCGCCGGCCGACGACCGCGACCCCGACTGGTCACCGGACGGGAGGCGCATCGCCTTCGCCAGCGACCGAGACGGCGACTTCGACATCTACGTCCTCACGATGGCGGACGGACGGATACGGCGCCTCACCGACGACCCCGGCGACGAGCGCCGGCCCGAGTGGTCGCCTGACGGACGCGCGATCGCGTTCGTGCGGGTGTCCCAGGACTCCTCCTCGATCTGGCTCGTCGAAGCGGACGGCTCGGGCGAACGCCGGCTGACCACCGGGCCCTGGGACGGCTCACCGGCCTGGCGGCCGATCCCGTGAGCTAAGGATCCGGGGCGAGGAGGGCGCGGAGGGCGCGGAGGGCCCGACCGCGGTGGCTGATGCGGTGCTTCTCCTCGGGGGCGAGCTCCGCCATCGTGCGGTCCCACCCCTCCGGCACGAAGAGCGGATCGTAGCCGAACCCCCCCGTCCCCCGCTCCGCGCGGAGGACCAGACCCTCGCACACGCCCTCGGCGTGCACCTCCCGCCCGTCGGGCCAGGCCAGCACCGCCACGCATCGGAAGCGCGCCGTCCGACCCGAGGCCGGCACGCCCTTCAAGGCCGCGAGCAGCCGCCTCCGGTTCTCCGCGTCGCCCGCGCCGGCCCCCGCGTACCGGGCCGAGCGCGGGCCCGGCGCCCCGCCGAGCGCGTCCACCTCGATGCCGGAGTCGTCGGCGAGCGCCGGCACCCCGAGGGCCGCTGCGACCGCCCTGGCCTTCTCCCGGGCGTTCTCGAGGTAGCCCTCGTGAGGCTCGGCCACCTCCGGCCACGGGCCGGGATGGCTCTCCACCGTCACCCACCCGACCGGCCAGTCGGCGCAGATCTCCAGGATCTCGCGGAGCTTGTGCCGGTTGCCCGACGCGACGGCGATCCGCTCGGGGAAGCCCATCAGCCGAGCGCCGACCGCTGGATCTCGGTGAGCCGGCCGATCCCCGAGGCCGGGCCGATCCCGGCGGCCGCGAGATCGAGGATCCGATCGAGGTCCCCGCGGGCGAACGGCGCGCCCTCCGCCGTCCCCTGGACCTCCACGAGACGTCCCGAGCCGGTCATCACCACGTTGAAGTCGACCTCGGCCGCCGCGTCCTCCTCGTAGGTGGGGTCGAGCACCGGTCGCCCGTCCACGATGGCGACCGACACCGCAGCCACGGAGTCGGTCAGGACCCCCGGCGGCACGGACCCCGCCTCCTCGAGCCCTCGGACGGCCTGGGCGAGCGCGATCCACCCGGCGGTGATCGAGGCGCATCGCGTCCCGGCGTCGGCGAGGAGCACGTCGCAGTCGATCGTGATCGTCCGCTCGCCGAGCTTGGCGAGATCGGTGACCGCCCGCAGCGCCCGTCCGATGAGCCGCTGGATCTCCTGCGTGCGCCCGGCCGGCCGGCCGCGGCTCACCTCGCGGGGGGTGCGCTCCGCCGTGGCGCGCGGGAGCATCGCGTACTCCGCCGTCACCCAGCCCCGGCCGGTGCCGCGGAGCCACCGGACCGACTCCTCGTCCACGGTGGCCGCGACGAGCACGCGCGTGCTGCCCTGCCGGAACAGCACCGAGCCCTCGGCCCAGTGCTGGTAGCCGAGCTCGTAGGCGATCTCGCGCAGCTCGTCGTCGCGGCGACCGTCGGGTCGCTCGCTCATGGCAGGCTCATCCTCCGACCTCGATCCGCATCCCCTCGGCGGCGACCTCGACCGGTCCGCCGAAGGCGTCCGCCGCCTGGCGCCGGGACACCTCCCGGTCCAGGGACGGCCAGACGTGGGTGAGGACCAGACGCTTCACCCCGGCCCTGGCGGCGTGCTCCCCCGCCTGCCGAGCGGAGAGGTGGAACGGCAACGGCTCGTCCTCGTCCTGCCACGTGGCCTCGGAGAGCAGGACGTCGGCGCCCGCGGCCAGGCGGACGACGGCCTCGGTGGGTCCGGTGTCCCCCGTGTACGCGAGGACGGCCCCGCCGGCCTCGATCCGGAACCCGAGGGCCGGGAGGTCGAGGTGCTCCATGAGCTCCGTCCGGACCCGGAACGGGCCGACCTCGAAGCCCTCCCCGGGCCGGACCTCGCGGATCGCGAACGCGGTGCGCATCGCGGCGCGCCCCTGCTCGGAGACGAGCCCCTCGAGCTTGCGCTGGAAGGTGATCGGCAGGAACACCGGCAGCCCCGGCGCGCCGAGCCCCCCGTAGTGCCGCGCGTAGAAGAGCGGGTACAGGTCGACGAAGTGGTCGGGGTGCTCGTGGCTGATGACCACGGCCTGGATCTCCGGGATGCCGATGTGGCGCTGGAGGTTCGCGAGCGTCCCGGTCCCCGCGTCGAGGTAGACGCTGAAGCCCTCGTGGCGCAGCAGGTAGCCGCTGGTCGCCGTCCCGTCCGTCGGCCAGGTGCCGCTCGCCCCGAGGACCGTCAGCTCCATCACACCTCCACCCTGCGCACGTGCAGGTCCCCGATCTCGGGCCCCAGGAACCGGCTCGCGAGGGCCTGGAACCGGCCCGGGTCCCCGGTGCAACGGAACTCGTGCACCGGCGGCCCGGCGTCCTCGTCGCGGGCGAGCCCCTCGCGCAGCAGCGTAGCGTACACGTCCTTGGCGGTCTCCTCCGCCGAGGAGACGAGGACCACGCCGGGCCCCATCTCGAGCTGCAGCAGCCCCGAGAGCAGCGGGTAGTGCGTGCAGCCGAGGATCAGCGTGTCGACGCCGGCCGCCTTCAGCGGCGCGAGGTAGGTCGCCGCCGCCCGCCGCAGCTCCTCCGAGGTGGTGTCGCCCCGCTCGACGTGCTCCACGAAGGCCGGGCAGGCCGCGGTGTGGAGCTCCGCCTCCGACCCCACGGCCCGCTGGTAGGCCCCGGTCGCGATCGTGGCCTGCGTGCCGATCACCCCGATCACGCCGTTGCGCGTGGCGCGCAGCGCCGCCCGGACCCCCGGGTTGATGACCCCGATCACGGGGACGCCGTGGGCCTGGGCGATGTCGCCGATCGCCGAGACCTCGATCGAGTTGCACGCGACGACCAGGAGCTTCACGCCCCGTCGCACGAGGTACGCGGCGATCTCCAGCGCGTAGCGGCGGATCTCCTCCACCGGCTTCGGGCCGTACGGGAACCGCGCCGAGTCGCCGACGTAGAGGATCGCCTCGCTGGGCAAGAGGTCGACGATGGCCCGGACGACCGTGAGGCCGCCCACGCCGGAGTCGAATACCCCGATCGGTCGGTCGTCAGCCACCCGCTACCACCACAGGGAGGCCTCGACCCCTTTCTCGGCGCGCTCGATGTCCGGGGCCCAGGCCTGGGTGGAGAGGTATTTCCAGCCGCCGTCGGCGAGGAGGCAGACGATGTCGCCCTCGTCGATCTCCCGAGCGATGCGCTGGGCGACGTGGACGACGGCGCCGGAGGAGATCCCGGCGAAGATCCCCTCCTTGGCGGTGAGCTCGCGCGTGGCCCGCAGGGCCTCCGAGGAGCTCACCAGGAACTTCCGGTCGACCACCGACGGGTCGTAGATCGGCGGGATGAAGCCCTCGTCCAGGGACCGCAGCCCGTACACGAGCTCACCGAGCTCCGGCTCGGCCGCGACGATCTGGATCCTCGGGTTGTGCCGGTGGAGCGCGCGCCCGTTGCCGGTCAGCGTCCCGCCGGTGCCGAGCCCGGCGACGAAGTGGGTGAGCTCGGGGAGGTCCTCGATGATCTCGACGGCCGTGCCCTCCTCGTGCGCGAGGGGGTTGTTGGGGTTCCCGTACTGGAACGGCATGTAGTAGCGGGGGTCCTTCGCCAAGGCCCGCGCCACCTCGATCGAGCCGTTCGTCCCCCGGTCCCCCGGCGAGTACACGATCTCCGCCCCGAACAGCTCGAGGAGGCGGATCCGCTCCTCGCTCGCGTTGTCCGGGATCACGACGGTGAGCCGGTAGCCCTTCCGCCGGGCCACGAGCGCGAGGGAGATCCCGGTGTTGCCGGAGGAGGGCTCCAGGACGATGCGGTCCTTCGTGAGCTCGCCCGAGGCCTCGGCGGCCTCGATCATGCGCTTGGCGATCCGGTCCTTCGTCGAGCCCGTGGGGTTCGCGCCCTCCAGCTTCGCCCAGAGCCGCACGCCCGGCTTCGGCGACATGCGCGGCATGCCGACGAGGGGCGTGTGACCGATCGAGTCGAGGATGTCCGCGTACCGCACGGGCCCGTCGCCATCCCCCTAGCCGCCGGCCACCGCGGGCAGGATGCTCACCGTGTCGCCGTCGGAGACCGGGGTCTCGAGGGCCCCCAGGTACCGGACGTCCTCGTCGTTCAGGTAGACGTTGATGAAGCGGTGGAGCCCGCCGTCCTCGGTCAGCACGTTCTTCGTGATCCCGGGGTACGAGCGCTCGAGGTCCTCGAGCACCTCGCGCAGCGTCGAGCCCTCCGCGGTCACGCGGGCGGCGCCCCCCGCGTGCTTGCGGAGGATCGTCGGGAGCTTCACGTTCACGGACACCGGCCTCGTCTCTCCTTCCTCACGTGCTCAGGTGCGGCTCGGCAGGCCGCAGAACGCCTCGTAGTCGATGAGCTCGGTGATGGACGGCTCCTTGCCGCAGACCGGGCAGTCGGCGTCCCACCGCAGCCGGACGGTCTGGAACTCCATCGCGAGCGCGTCGACGATCAGCAGGCGCC
>SIRV01000019.1 GCA_004366195.1 Actinomycetota bacterium | reverse complement strand
GGACGTGGTGCCCTGGAGCCCCGACGTCGCCACGTTCGTAGCCAACGCCCTCCAGCCGGCGAAGGTGAAGGAGGCCAGGGTCGACCCCGCCACCCAGACGGCGATCGTGATCGTCCCCGACTACCAACTCTCGCTCGCCATCGGCAAGGAGGGCCAGAACGCTCGCCTCGCGGCGCGCCTCACCGGGTGCCGGATCGACATCCGGAGCGAGTCGCAGCCCGAGGGCGACCGTCCGACGAAGCCCGCGCCGGCGCCCGCGCCGACCTCGACGGAGCCGGCCGTGGAGGACGCGACGGCGGAGGCGTGAGCGATGGGCGCCCGCAGGGAGCCGGTGCGCACCTGCGTGGCGTGCCGCGGGACGGCCGGCAAGCGGGAGCTGCTGCGCATCGTTCGCACGCCGCAGGGCGAGGTGCGGGTCGACCCCGCCGGCAAAGGCGCAGGGCGAGGCGCGTACGTGCACCGGGACCCGGCGTGCGTGCGGCTCGCGCTCGCGCGGGGCGGGTCGGCCATCGCGCGGGTGCTGCGGGTCGGCCTCCCCAGGGAGGAAGCCGCTAGGCTAGGGCGAGAGATCGAGAGGGAGCTTGAGGCGTGAGGGTTCACGAGCTCGCGAAGGAGCTCGGCGTCACGAGCAAGGAGCTGCTCGCGGCGCTGAAGGAGATGGGCGTCGACGGCCTGACGGCGTCCTCGTCCGTGCCGGAGCAGGCCGTGCCGCGTCTGCGCGCGTCCGGCGGGAAGCCGGTGCCGGAGGCCAGGCTGCGAGAGGTCGTCGAGGAAGCCGTCCCCAAGCCCAAGCCGAAGCCGAGGGCGGAGGTGGCGCCGGCGCCCGCGCCGACCCCGGCGCCCGCCCCGAAGGCCGAGCCCGCGCCGGCGGCGATCGCCGTCGAGCCGGCTCCGGCGCCCGCGGAACCGGCGCCGGCCCCGCCCGTGGGTGCGCTCCCCGTCCTCAAGCTGGTGCGGGGAGCCACCCCCCAGGACGTGGCCGACCAGACCGGCCGCACGGTGGCCGAGGTCGTGAAGATCCTCTTCGGGCTCGGCGAGATGGCCACGGCCACGCAGTCGCTCTCGGACGAGGCCCTGGCGCTCCTCGGCGCCGAGCTCGGCTACGAGGTCGAGATCGTGGGGATCGAGGAGGTCGAGGAGGAGGAGGAGCGCGTCGACGAGTCCCGCCTGGTGCCGCGGCCCCCGGTCGTGACGATCATGGGCCACGTCGATCACGGCAAGACGAAGCTGCTCGACGCGATCCGCAAGACGGACGTGGTCTCGCGCGAGTTCGGCGGCATCACCCAGCACATCGGCGCCTACCAGGTGCACCTCGACGGGCGGGAGATCACGTTCATCGACACCCCCGGCCACGAGGCCTTCACCGCGATGCGGGCCCGCGGCGCCCAGGTGACCGACATCGCGGTCCTCGTCGTGGCCGCCGACGACGGGGTCAAGCCGCAGACGATCGAGGCCCTCGACCACGCCCGGGCGGCCGGCGTGCCGATCGTGGTGGCGGTCAACAAGATCGACAAGCCCGAGGCGGACCCGATGCGCGTGCGCCAGCAGATGGTGGAGCTCGGCGTGGTGCCCTCGGAGTGGGGCGGCACCGTGGAGTTCGTCGACGTCTCGGCCAAGGAGGGGACGAACCTCGAGACGCTGCTCGAGACGATCCTGCTCGTCGCCGAGCTCGAGGAGCTGAAGGGCGACCCGACGGGTCGGGCCCGGGGGACGGTGCTCGAGGCCAAGCTGGACCGGGGTCGCGGGCCGGTCGCCACCGTCATCGTCCAGAAGGGCTCGCTCGAGGTGGGCGACGCCCTCGTGGCCGGCACCGCGTGGGCGAAGGTGCGGGCGATGCTCGACGAGAACGGGCAGCCGGTGAAGGTGGCCGGCCTCAGCAAGCCGGTGCAGGTCCTCGGCTGGTCCGCGGTCCCGAACGCCGGCGACGAGTTCCGCGAGGTCTCCGACGAGCGCGAGGCGCGCCACATCGCCCAGGAGCGCGAGGCCAAGCTCCGGGCGGCCGAGCTCGTCACCACGCGCCCGCCGACGCTCGCCGAGCTCATGGCCCAGGCCAGGGAGGCGGAGGTCCCGGAGCTCAACATCATCCTCAAGGCCGACGTCCAGGGCTCGATCGGCGCCCTCGTGGACGCCTTCGCCAAGCTGCCCCAGGACGAGGTTCGCGTGAACGTCCTGCGGGCCGCCCCCGGCGCCATCACCGAGAGCGACATCAAGCTCGCGATGGCCTCCCGCGCCATCGTGGTCGGCTTCAACGTGCGCCCGGACGCCGCGGCCCGGGAGCTCGCCGAGCGCGAGGGCGTGGACGTCCGCCTCTACCGGGTGATCTACGACGCGATCGACGACATCCGGGCCGCCCTCTCCGGCATGCTGAAGCCCGAGGAGCGCGAGACCGAGCTCGGCCGCGCCGAGGTCCGCGCCCTGTTCCGCGTGCCGAGGGTCGGGACCGTGGCCGGCTGCTACGTCCTGCAGGGCAAGATCGTCCGCGGGGCGCAGGCCCGCGTGGTGCGCGACGGGGTCGTGGTCTACGACGGTCGCATCGCCTCCCTCCGCCGCTTCAAGGAGGACGTGCGCGAGGTGGCCGAGGGCTACGAGTGCGGCATCGGGATCGAGAACTTCAACGACGTCAAGGAGGGCGACGTGATCGAGGCCTACGAGGTCCGCGAGGTCGCCCGCGAGCTGTAACGCGAGCGTCGATGCTCGTCGGGGTGGAACGCTTCGATCTGCGCATCCCCGGGTGCGGGTCGCTGAAGGAGAAGCGCCACGTGGTGAAGACGCTGACGACGGCGATCCGCTCCAGGTTCAACGCGTCCGTGGCCGAGGTCGACCACCAGGACCTCTGGCAGCGCGCCACGCTCGGCGTGTCGGTGGTCGCCACCGACGGGTACCACGCCAAGCGCGTCCTCCACGAGATCGAGAAGCTCGTCGAGCGGTGGGCCGAGGTCGAGCTCATCGGGACCGAGCTCACGCTCCATGACCCGGAGGACTGAGATGCCGGAGGGCACCCGACCGAGCCGCGTCCAGGAGGAGTTCCGGGAGATCCTGGCCGAGGAGATCCCGAAGCTGAAGGACCCGCGGGTCGGCTTCGTGACCATCACCGGCGTGAAGGTCACCGCCGACCTGCGTCGGGCGATCGTCTACTACACGACCCTCGGGGACGAGCGGGCGCGTCGGGCGACCGCGGCCGGCCTGCGCTCGGCCACCCCGCACCTGCGCCAGGTGATCGGGCACCAGGTGCGGATGAAGGTCCTGCCGACCCTGGAGTTCGAGGAGGACGAGACCATCCGGACGGCCGAGCGGATCGACGCGCTGATCCGGATGATCCACGAGGAGGAGGGCTCGGGCTCCGCGGAGGGAACCTCGGCCGAGAGCGCCTCCGAGGAGGGCGCGTGACCGAGGCCCTGGAGCGAGCCGCCGCCGTCCTCCGCGGGGCCGAGGAGGTGGCGATCGCCTGCCACATCAACCCCGACGCCGACGCGCTCGGGGCCACCCTCGGGCTCTCGGCCTTCCTGCGCTCGCGCGGCACCCGCACGGTGTGCTCGTTCCCCAACGACCCGTTCGAGCTCCCTCGCTGGGCCCTGGAGCTCCCCGGGCACGAGGACCTCGTGCCCCCCGCGTCCTTCCCCGAGGCGCCCGCGGTGATGGTCACCTGCGACACGGCCTCGATGGACCGGCTGGGGTCGCTCGGCCGGGCGGCGAAGCGGGCGGGAGAGCTGATCTGGATCGATCACCACCGCACGAACGACGGGCTGGGGACGATCCCGCTGATCGACCCCTCGGCCTCCTCGACGTGCGAGATCGTGTACCGCCTGGCGCGCGAGATCGGCGGCGAGCTCCCGGACGATGCCGCGATGTGCCTGTACGCGGGGATCGTCACCGACACGGGGCGGTTCCAGTACGAGGCGACGCGGCCCGAGACGCTCCGGGTCGCGGCCGAGCTCCGCGAGCACGACTTCGACCACGCGCGCCTCGCGCGGGTGCTCTACGAGGACAACCGCACGGCGTACCTGCGCCTGCTCGGGCTCGCCCTGTCGCGTGTGGAGCTCGTGCCGGAGGCGGACCTGGTCTGGACCTACCTCACCCTCGCCGACCTGGAGGAGGCCGGCGTGCGGCCCCACGAGGCCGACGACCTCATCGACGTCGTGCGCACGGCGCGCGAGGCCGACGTGGCGGCCGTGATCAAGCAGCAGCGCGACGGCCGCTTCAAGGTGAGCCTGCGCTCCCGCGCGGCGCACGACGTGGGCGCGATCGCTCAGGCCTTCGGCGGCGGCGGCCACCGCCTGGCCGCCGGCTACACCTCCCGCCGCGGCCTGGCCGGCGCGGTAGAGGAGCTCGTCGCCGCCCTCCGCGCCGCCCCGCGGGCCGACTGAGCCCAGCGGGGTACGATCCGCGTATCCACCTTGCACAACACCTCTGACCTGCGGATTTGACCGCTCCGGCAACCGAGGTGTATACGCCGGCCGGCGGGATCGTTGCGCGGCAGGAGGACGGGGAGCATGATCGGTCGCGGGGGGGCAGGCACCTCGATCG
>SIRV01000018.1 GCA_004366195.1 Actinomycetota bacterium | reverse complement strand
GTCCGCAGCCACCTCGTCGCTGTTCTCTCAGTCTGCCGACCCGCCTCCCGCTGCTCGCGCGATCCCGCGGACTCCCTTCTCGGTGGGCGTCGGCTCGGGAGTGTGGTGACGGCGCTCTCGGCCGGGACGGCGGACGAGCCGGCGCGCGTGCCGACCCTCGCCGAGGCCCTGACGTGCCTCTCGGGCCGGGCCGCGGTGGCGATGGAGATCAAGAGCATCCCGGGGGAGCCGGGCTACGACCCCGACGGCGAGCCGATCGTCGAGGCGGCCCTCGCCGAGGTGGAGCGCTCGGGGTTCGAGGGCCCGGTGCTCGTGGTCTCGTTCAACCCACGCTCGGTCCGCCGGGCGCGGGAGCTCGCGCCGGAGGTGGCCACCGGGATCCTCTCGACCGAGCACGTGGATCCGCGAGATGCGCTCGCGCTCGCGCGCGATGAGGGCCACGACCTCGTGCTCCCGGGGGTCCGAGCGCTCCTGGCCGCCGGTCCGGGGTTCGTGGCCGAGGCCCACGCGGCCGGCGTCCGCGTCGGGACGTGGACGGTGGACGACCCCGCGAGGGTCCGGGAGCTCCTCGCCTGGGGGGTCGATGCGATCGCCTCCAACGACCCCGGGGCGGCGCTCGCGGCCCTGGCCGCCTTCCGGGGGTCGCGGTGATCCTGCGACGCAAGCGCCTGCCGGCGGAGCTGGAGGAGGCCTACGCCGCGTTCACCGAGACGGTGGCGGCGCTGGAGCGCGGCAAGGCGGCGCTCGCCGAGTCGGTGCCGAGCACCCGGCTGCCCGGTCGCCCGCTCGCCGAGAGCCTCCTCGAGTTCGAGGAGGGCCTGCGGGAGGCCGACCGGTGCATGCCGGGATGGCGGGTGCCGCCCCTGGAACGTGAGTGGCGACGGGCGGACGCCGCGATCGCGGAGTGCCGGCGGATGAGCGAGGAGCTGCGCCTGCGCGCGGAGATGCCGGAGGGGTTCGAGGCCCTGATCGGCACGATCGGCGATCTCATGGCGCCCCTCGAGGTCCTCGAGGAGGCCGAGGCCCGGTTCCGGGCGCTCCGGGTCTGAGATGGGACGTTCGCGCCGGGACGCACGCTCCGAGCTCGAGGCGCTCCGGGACGAGATCGTGGCCTGCCGCGCCTGCCCCCGGCTCGTCGCCTGGCGCGAGCGGGTGGCCCGGGAGAAGACCCGGCGGTTCGCCGGCGAGACCTACTGGGGACGGCCGGTCCCCGGGTTCGGCGACCCGGCCGCCAGGGTCCTCGTCCTCGGCCTGGCCCCGGCCGCCCACGGAGGGAATCGGACCGGGCGCATCTTCACCGGCGACCGCTCGGGCGACGTGCTGTACGCCGCCCTGCACCGGGTCGGGCTCGCGAACCAGCCCACCTCCGTGTCCCTCGACGACGGGCTCGAGCTCCGCTGTGCCTACGTGGCGGCGGTGAACCGCTGCGCCCCGCCGGGGAACCGCCCGACCCCCGAGGAGCGCGATCGGTGCCTGCCGTTCCTGGTCCGCGAGATCGCGGCCCTGACCGAGCTGCGCGCGATCGTGGCGCTCGGGGCCTTCGCGTGGGACGGGGCGCTCCGGGCCCTCGCCGCGCTCGGGCACCGGACCCGGCCCCGGCCGGCCTTCGGGCACGGGGCGGAGGCGAGCGTCGGCCCCTACCGCCTGCTCGGCAGCTACCACCCGAGCCAACAGAACACCTTCACCGGCCGGCTCACGCCGGAGATGCTCGAGGCCGTGCTGGAGCGGGCCCGGACGCTCGCCGGGTGCCCGAGGCGCTGAGCGGTCGGAGGCGGCTCGGCCGTATCCTGGCTCCATGCGTCACGGCCGCATGTTCCGGCCGATCCCCGAGGAGGACCGGCGCCCCATCTCCCGCTCGACGGTCCGGCGGGTGGTGGCCACCTTCCGCCCGTACCGCGGCAAGGTCTGGCTGGTGGCGCTGGCGATCGTCGCGACCTCGGCCCTCGGGGTCGTGAACCCCATCCTCATCAAGCTGGTGTTCGACCGCGCGCTGTTCGGCAACCCCGCCGGCAGCTGCGACGGCGCCGCGTGCCCGAACATGCACAACCTGTACGTGTTCGCGGGGCTCATGATCGCGATCCCCATCGTGACCTCGATCATCGGGGTCGGGCAGACGTACCTCGCGAACCTCGTGGGGCTGCGGGTGATGCAGGACCTGCGGAACGCGCTCTACGCGCACCTGCAGGCGATGCCCCTCCGGTTCTTCACCACGACGCGGACGGGCGAGATCCAATCGCGTCTCGCGAACGACGTCGGCGGGGTGCAGACCGTCGTCACCGACACCATGTCGAGCATCCTGTCCAACGTGGTCGTGATCGCGAGCACCCTCGTCGCGATGGCCCTCCTCTCCTGGCAGCTCACGGTCCTCTCGCTCTCGATGCTGCCGGTGTTCCTGTGGCTCACGGCGAAGGTCGGTCGGGCCCGGCGCGAGATCGCGAGCAGCACGCAGAAGACCCTCGCCGACCTCACGGCGGTGACGGAGGAGACGCTGTCGGTCTCCGGCATCCTGCTGTCGAAGACCTTCGGGCGCAAGCGGTTCGAGGAGGACCGGTTCCGCCGCGAGAACGAGCGCCTGACGGGCCTGCAGATCCGCCAGACGATGATCGGCCGCTCCTTCTTCGCGGTCGTGGGGACGTTCTTCTCCATCACGCCCGCCCTCGTGTACCTGGTGGCGGGGTGGGTGCTCCGCGACGACCCGGCGAGCGCGATCACCGCGGGGACGCTCGTGTCCTTCACCACGCTCCAGTCGCGGCTGTTCTTCCCGATCGGCTCGATGCTCCAGGTCTCGACCGAGGTCCAGTCCTCGATGGCGCTGTTCGACCGCATCTTCGAGTACCTGGACCTGCCGCCGGAGATCCGGGACGCGCCGGACGCGGTCGCGCTCCGGCCCGCGGAGGTCCGGGGCGAGGTGGCCTTCGACCACGTCTGGTTCCGGTACGAGGAGCCGCGGGACCGCGCCACGCCGATCAGCCCGACCGACGCGCCCGCGGGCCCGCCGCGGGAGTGGACGCTCGAGGACGTCAGCTTCCGGATCGAGCCGGGACAGCTCGCGGCCCTCGTGGGACCGAGCGGCGCCGGCAAGACCACGATCACCTACCTCATCCCGCGGCTCTACGACGTGCAGCGCGGCGCCATCACCATCGACGGCGTGGACGTGCGGAAGATCCGGCTCGAGTCCCTCGGGGACCTCATCGGGGTCGTGACGCAGGAGACGTACCTGTTCCACACGACCGTGCGTCGGAACCTGCTGTACGGCAAGCCCGACGCCACCCAGGAGGAGCTCGAGGCCGCCGCGAGGGCCGCGAACATCCACGACCGGATCCTCGAGCTGCCCGACGGGTACGACACCGTGGTCGGGGAGCGCGGCTACAAGCTCTCGGGGGGCGAGAAGCAGCGCCTCGCCATCGCCCGCGTGATCCTGAAGGACCCCCGCATCCTGATCCTCGACGAGGCCACCTCGAACCTGGACACGACCTCCGAGCGACTGGTCCAGGCGGCCCTGGAGCCGCTGATGGAGGGGCGCACGACGATCGCCATCGCGCATCGCCTCTCGACGATCCTCCGGGCCGACGTGATCTTCGTGGTGGACCGGGGCCGGATCGTGGAGCAGGGCACCCACGCCGAGCTGCTCGAGCGCGGCGGGCTCTACGCGCGCCTGTACGAGCAGCAGTTCCGCGGGGGCCTCGTCCAGGCCGAGTGCGAGGACGGTGTGATCCTCGCCTCCGGCGAGGTGGTGCGGACCGCCGAGGGCTCACCGGACCTCGGGTAGCGCGGCGCTCCGGCCCGCGTCGGGGATATCGTGGCGGACGTGACCGCGCCGGATCTTTCCCGCCTGCTGCTCGAGGCCCACCGGGCGCTCGGGGCCGAGCTCGTCGCGGCCCTGGCGGAGCGCGGGTACCCCGACGTCCGCCCCGGCCACGCCGCCGTGTTCCTCCACATCGACCGGCGCTCCGGCACGCGCCTCACCGAGCTCGCGCGCCGCGCCCGGGTCACGAAGCAGGGCATGATGCTCGTCGTCGACGAGCTGGAGCAACGCGGGTACGTGCGCCGGGTGCGCGACCCGGAGGACGGCCGCGCCAAGATCGTGCGCCTGACGGCGCGCGGCCGTCGCCTCGCGGCCGAGGTGCGGCGGCTCGTCGCGGCGATCGAGGCCCGGACCCGCCGCGAGCTCGGGGACCGCCGGTTCGAGACCCTCCGCGAGGCGCTCCTGCTCATCGCGGGCGGGACGAACGAGGATCCGGGCCCCTGACGCGCGCCGGGGCCCGCACGGGGGGGTAAGGTTCGGACGTCGTCGGCGCGGGAGGCGGGGATGTCCGAGCTGTTGGCGCGGGACCGGCTGGTCTTCAAGCAGGCAGCGAAGCTGATCGAGCTCAACATCGACTTCGCGATCCTCGACGAGGAGGGCAACGAGGTCGGGCGCATCCGACAGGAGGGACAGTCGCAGCTGAAGAGGCTCGCGCGCCTGGTGACCTCGCTCGACCAGTTCATGACCCACACGCTCGCGGTCTACGACCGGACGGGGGCGAGGGTGCTGGAGCTCACGCGGCCGCGGAAGGTCTTCCGCTCCACCGTCCTCGTCCGCGACGGGGCCGGCGCGGAGGTGGGGAAGATCGTCCAGGAGAACATCGTGGGCAAGATCCACTTCGCGCTGCAGGGCCCCTCGGGGACGCCGATCGGCGCCATCCGAGCCGAGAACTGGCGCGCGTGGAACTTCTCCCTGCAGGACGCAGGCGGGAACGAGGTCGGGCGGATCACGAAGACCTGGGAGGGGCTCGCCCGAGCGATGTTCACCACGGCCGACCACTACGTGCTCGAGCTCTCGCCCTCCGCGACCGGGCGCCTCCGCCAGCTCATGCTGGCCTCGGCGGCCGGCGTCGACCTCGCCCTCAAGCAGGACGCGCGCGGCCTCGGTTGAGCGGGATCGTCTCGATCCGCGCCGGACCGAGCTCGACCTCCGCCGCTCCGACGCGGACCCGCGCCGGGCGGTCCAGCGGGTTCCACACCCGGACCTCGAGCTCGCCGCCGACGCGCCGCACCGCCGAGAGGCAGGCGTCGCCATGGAGCTCCAGCAGGCTCCCTGCGGCCGGGAGAGGTCCCCCGCCCCGCGCCGGCGCCTCGAGGATCGGCAGCGCGAAGCGCTCCCAGGCCGTGAGCAGGGCCGGGGGCGGGCCCGCCGGCATCAGGGCGAGCGCCACCGGCCAGGTGCCGAGCATCTGGGCCTCGGGGGTGGGGACGTCGGGGCCGGCGGCGTACGGCCGCGTCTCGAGGCGCTCGCGGCTGATCGTCCCCACGCACCGAAGGAGCGTGATCGCGAGCTCGGTGCCGCCGACCTCGTACTCCACGACCCCCTCGGCGAGCGCCGCCAGGCCGCCGGCGGCGACGACCCCTCGGGCCGGCCAGAGCGGCGATGGCGGCTCCACCCCGCCCTCGGTGAGCGGGGGCCGCCGGACGAGCTCGAACGGCGAGCCCGCGAGGGACCCCTCGGCGCGCTGGGGCAGGCGCAGGTGGAGCCGGAGGCGGTGCTCGGGGCGATCGTTCCGCACGGCCCCCTCCAGGCGGAGGAAGGGCTCGCCGCGGAGGCGACGGACGCGCAGGCGGACGTCGAGACCGGGCCAGGCCGCGAGCAGCGTCCTCCCGTCGGTCTCCAGGCGCTCCGGCGGGCGGGCCTCGCCGCCCGGGCAGAACGTGTAGAGGTCGCCCTGGTCGGGCTCGTCGCGGAGGGTGAAGGCGACGCCGCCGGCTCGGATCCACCCGTCCTCGACCTCCACGCGGACGGGGAGCTCGGCCGGCTCGGCGCCGGCCGACACGACCCGCCAGCCGAGGCCCGGCACGCCCTCGCGCTCGAACGGCGAGGGGTTGAACCTGATCGTGCCGGCGGCGGCGACCCGCGCGCCGAGCGCGGCGAGCGCCTCGTCGACCACGGCCTCCGCGATGGCCCGGACGGCGGCGGAGCGCGCGTCCACGTCTCGGGCAACCCGATCGTGGGAGCACCCGCAGGCCGAGTCGTGAGCGCCGTTCCAGAGCAGGAGGGTCCAGGCTCGACGCAGCCGCTCCTCCGGCCACGGGAAGCCGGGGACGAGTGCCGAGAGGGGCTCGGCGGCGCGCTCCAGCAGGGACTCCAGTCGGGCGCGCTCGCGCTTCTGGTGGGCTCGGACCGAGGCCACGCCGGTGAGGAGGTTCGCCCGCGCCGAGGACCGCAACTCGCCTCGGTGGGTCGGGACGTCTCCGAGGAGACGCCGTCCGCGGAGGTGGTCCTCGAGGCTCCCGATCCGAACCTCGACACCCTGGAGGTGCCTCGCGGCGGCCGCGACGCGCTCGGGCAGCGACGGGTCGGGGCCGGCGTGGTCCGAGCCGACCATGACCAGCATCCGCTCGCTCGCCATGAACGGCCGCTGCCGGGCGAGGGTCTCCTCGATCGCCCGGGCGAGGGCCGGTGCGTCCTCGATCCGTCGGTACGGCTCGCCGTTGAAGTAGCCGAACGCGAGGTACTCGGCGAGGACGTGGCTGCCGTCCGGCGCCTCCCAGCGGAACACGTCGCGGTCCACGGCGTCGGGAACGCCGCGCCACACGACCGCGTGCTCGATGCCGGCAGCGCGGAGGATCTGCGGCATCTGTCCGATGTGCCCGAACTGGTCCGGCAGGTACCCGACCTCCAGGGCGCGCCCGAGCTCCCGGGCCCGGGCCAGCCCCATCTCGAGGTTCCGGACGTGCGACTCGCCGGAGACGAGGAACGCATCCATCTGCGTGACCCAGGGCCCGGCCGACAGGCGCCCGGATCGGACGTGGCGACGCACGTCGCCCTCGCGCTCGGGGCGCACCGCGAGGTAGTCGTCGATCATCGCCGTCTGCCCGTCCAGGTGGAAGTGGGGGAACCCCCGCTCGGCGAGGTCGAGGAGCGCGTCCATCATCGCGACGAGCCGGGAGCGGAACTCGTCGAAGGGCGCGTACCACTCGCGGTCCCAGTGGGTGTGCGGCACGAGCGTGATCCGCTCCACGAGCGCGAGTCTCCCACGGTCGAGCGGCTCGGGGCTACCGCTCGGAGGGCTGGGGCTCCGGGGGTCCCTCGCGGGTGAGCTTCGACTCCACGACCTCGTGGCGGGTGAGGTAGGTCGAGATCGTGGCCTGGATGATGGCCGCCGCCGGCAGGGCCATGACCGCCCCGAGCAGGCCGGAGACGGAGCCACCGGCGAGCGCCGCGAAGAACGCGACGGCGGGGTGCAGGGCCATCGTGCGGGCGGTGATCCGCGGCGCGAGCAGGTAGTTCTCGAGCTGCTGGTAGACGAGGACGTAGACGAGGAAGGCCAGGGCCGACCAGGGGCTCTCGAGGAGCGCGACGAGCAGCGGCACGGCGGCCGCGATGTACGTGCCCACCACCGGGATGAACTGCGACACGAAGCCGAGGAACAGCGCGAGCGGGATGGCGAAGGGCACCCCGAGCACCGTGAGGACGACGAAGGACACGGAGGCCGAGATCACGGCGAGCAGCAGCCGCGAGTAGAGGTATCCGCCGGTCTTCTCGACCGCGATCTCCCAAGCGGCGAGCACCTCCCGTTGACGCTGCGGCGGGAGGACGGAGCAGACGGTGCGACGGAAGCGGGGGGCGTCGGCCACGAGGTAGAAGGTGAACAGCCCGATCGTGAGGACCTGGAAGATGAGGCCGAGCACGAACTGCCCCACCTGGGCCACGTTCTCCGCCAGCTTGCCCACGTCGGCCTGGGCGCTCCTGATCTGCTCGATGATCCGCTCGCCGGTGAGCTCCACGTCGAACCATCGCCGCGTGTAGACGCTGGCCCGGTCGAGCCATCCCGGGAGCCGTCGGATGAGCTCCTGCACCTGGTCCACGACGAGCGGCACCATGGCGCCGAGCGCGACGAGGCCGAGCAGGCCGAGCCCGAGGAGGACGACGGCGGTGGCGACCCCCCGTCGCCAGCCCCGGGCCACGAGCCAGTTCACCGCCGGCTCCAGCGCGAACGACAGGAACAGGGCGGCGAGCAACCACAGCACGAGCTCGCGGAGCTGGCGGAAGGCGGCGAGCGCGAGGAGCGAGGCGAAGTACGTCAGCACGAGCAGGAGGAGCAGGCGCGAGATCCAGGGCGGCATGCGCTCGCCCTCGCGCTCCAGGCGCACGCGGATCGGTTCCTCGGCGATCGTCCGGTCGGGCTCCACCGGCCGCAGCGTAGCCAGGGCGGGCCGCGGAAGCCAGCACCGGTACCATGGCTCCGTGCGCGAGGAGGCGACGGGCAAGACGGGTCGGCCGACGCCGGGGCGGAACAAGCCCGAGCGCCCGCGCGACCACCTGGGTCGGCCGCGGCCCTGGGGGTCACCGAACGCGCTCGAGCTCGAGGACTTCGACGCGCTGCCGCTGGAGGAGAACCACCGCCTCGGGCGGGCACACTTCGCCGCCGGACGGTTCTTCCCCGCCCACGAGGCGTGGGAGACGGCCTGGAAGCAGGCCCGCGACACGCCCGACGCCGAGCTGTTCAAGGGGCTGTCGCAGCTCGGCGCGGGGTACGTGCACCTCCTGCGGGGCAACCGCCACGGGGCCGTCACGCTGCTGCGACGGGCCGCCTCGCGGATCGGGCGGTACCCGGCGGGCCATCGGGGGGTCGACTGCCCGGCCGTCGCCGGGGCCGCCGAGCGCGACGCGGAGCGGATCGAGCGGGGCGAGCTCGTCCCCGGCGAGGATGTGCCGGTCACGCCTCCGACCGTCTAGGCTGGCCGGCAAGGGTTTCCGCGTTCCGAGATTGACCGGCGGCCGAGGAGCCCTCAGGATGGAGGTTCCATGACGGATCAGGACGCGAACCCGCAGACGCTCGAGCTGGAGTGGAAGGGCCGCACGGGCCCCTTCACCGTGTGGCTGGGAGAGGGGGTGTTCCATCCCACCCACACCAGTCGCACCCTCGCCGAGGCCCTCGAGATCGGGCCGGACGACGTCGTGATCGACGTGGGCTGCGGCTGCGGCGTCCTCTCGTTCGTCGCGGCGCGCCTGGGTGCGAAGCGGGTGATCGGCTGCGACCTGTCGGAGCGGGCCGTCGAGATCGCCCGCGTGAACGCCGAGCGGCTCGGGCTGCAGGACCGCGTGGAGTTCCGCGTCGGCGATCTCCTCCAGCCGGTGCGGGGGGAGCGGGCCACCGTCATCATCGGCGACGTCTCCGGCATCCCGGATGAGATCGGCAAGATCGCCGGCTGGTTCCCCGATGGGCACGCCGGGGGGCCGACCGGGGCCGAGCTGCCGGCCGCCATGCTGAAGAGCATCCGCGAGAACGACTGCCTGGTGCCCGGCGGACGGATCTACCTGCCGACCGGCACGATCCAGAACGAGCGCACGATCCTGGAGACGGCGAGGGCCCTGTTCGGGCCGGCGAACCTCCAGCGCCTGCTGGAGCGGGAGTTCCCCCTCCCCGACGTGGTGGCGAGGTCCAAGGCCGTGGCTCGGATGATGCGGGAGGGCATCCTCGACCTCCGGGCTCGGGGCAGTCGGCTGCTCTGGAGCCTGCGGATCTGGCGGGTCGTGAACCCCGGTCCGGTCTCGGCGCCGCCCGCCGCTTAGGTCCCCTCGCTCGGCCGCACCTCGGCCACGGCCGCGACCGCGTAGCCCGCCTCGCGCAAACGATCGGCGCCGCCGCGGTCGATGGCGAGCACGATGACCTCGACGCGGCACCCGGCCTCCTCGAGCGCGCGGGCCGCGCGGAGCACCTGGTGCCCGGTGGTCGAGACATCCTCGATCAGGGCGACCCTGGCGCCGGGCGGCGCATGGCCCTCGACCTGCGAGCGCGTGCCGTACGCCTTCGGCTCCTTGCGGACGACCGCGATCGGGAGCCCCGTCTCCAGGGCGGTGGCTGCGACCAGCAGGGTCGCCGCCCCCTCCGGCGCCGCGAGGTGGGTGACGCCCTCCGGCAGAAGGCCGGCCACCGCTCGCGCCACCTCCCGCAGCAGCGAGGGGTCGGTGAGGAACCGGAACTTGTCGAAGTAGACGGTGGAGCGGCGCCCGGAGGACAGCACGAAGTCGCCGTGCAGCTCGGACGCCTCGAGGATGCGTCGCGCGAGGTCGGAGGTCATCGCGCGTAGCATAGGCGCCCGATGGGCCTGTACCGGGCGGACGTGCACCCCGCGCTCCTCGCGCTCCCGCCGGAGACCGCCCATCGGCTCGTGATTCGGGCCCTCGCCCTTCCGCTGCCGTGGGAGCGGATCGGCGGCGCCGTCCGGGACCCGGCGCTCGAGACGACCCTGGCCGGCATCCGCCTCCCGAACCCGATCGGCCTGGCCGCCGGTTTCGACAAGGGGTGCGAGCGCCTGGACGCGCTCGGGCGCCTCGGGTTCGG
>SIRV01000017.1 GCA_004366195.1 Actinomycetota bacterium | reverse complement strand
CACCACCTCGTCCGCATCGAGACCCTCCCGCCGAAGGGGGCGCGGTGCCTGCATGGCTCGGGGTTCCGGTGGCGGCACGACCACCGTGGGAACGGACTCGAAGCTCGGGATCGGCTCGTCCGTGGGGGGGCGAGCGGCGACCTCTCGCGCCAACGCCCGGTAGCACTCCGCACCCCGAGACCGGGGGTCGTACACCGTGATGGGCTGTCCGAACCCCGGGGCCTCGGACAGGCGCACGGTCCTCGGGATCACGGTCTGGTAGACCCGGTCCCCGAAGAACCGCCGAACCTCCTGCATGACCTGCTCCGACAGCTTCGTCCTCGGGTCGTACATGGTGAGCACGATGCCGGTGAGGTGCAGGCCGGGGTTCACGTTCTGTTGCACCAGCCGGACGTTCCGGAGCAGCTGACCGAGCCCCTCGAGAGCGTAGTACTCGCACTGGATCGGCACGATGAGCTCATCGGCGGCCGCCAGGGCGTTCACGGTCAGCAGCCCCAGCGACGGAGGGCAGTCGAGCAGGACGAAGTCGTAGACGCCGTCCTTCAGCGGCTCCAGGGCGCGCCGCAGACGCAGCTCACGCGAGAACTGGCTGACGAGCTCGATCTCCGCGCCGGCCAGGTCGATCGTGGAGGGGATCGCGTCTAGCCCCTCGATGGGGGTTCGGACCACCGCGCCTGCAACGGGCGCCTCGGCCGCAAGGACGTCGTACACCGTGATCTCGCGCCGCTCGTGCCGGATCCCGAGCCCCGTGGAGGCATTCCCCTGAGGATCCAGGTCCACGACGAGCACCCGGTAACCGAGCTCCGCGAGGGCCGCCCCGAGGCTCACGGCCGTCGTGCTCTTCCCGACCCCGCCCTTCTGGTTGGCGACGGCGATCACGCGCGTGCGCCGCTCTGCGGTCTTCCGGCGCTTCGATTTCGACGGTATCGTCGCCGACGTCGATGGCTCCTTCACGTTCGATGGCTCAGAGGGGCGCGCGGCTTCGTCCTCCATGTTCGCCCCCCGGTGCCCGCGACTCCTGCGTTGCCCGGGGTTGGACGGGGGTGGCCGCGATTCGCTCGATCACTGCCGGCTCATGATAGCGAGCGGGCCGGCCCCTTCAAGCATCGGGTGCTCGATCATCCGGACGAGACGTGCACCCGGGACTTCGAGCCGGCCACCGGATCCCTTCCCGGCGAAGTACACGAGGCGACCGCCGGGAGCGAGCAGGGGAGCGGCGAGTCGCCAGGTGTCCGACGGCGGTGCCAGGGCGCGAGCGAAGCAGAGGTCCACCCGGAGATCCAGCCGGTCCAGCTCCGCCACGACGATCTCGACGTTCTCGAGACCCAGACGCTCCACCGCGAGCTCGAGGAACCCGGCCCTCCGCCGCCTCCGCTCCACCAGCGCGACCCGGAGCTCCGGCAGGACGGTAGCCACCACGATCCCCGGAAGCCCCGCCCCCGAGCCGAGGTCCGCAGCGGTTCGGTCCGTGGCCTCCACGGCTTGGACCGCTCGAAGGCAGTCCAGGATATGGCGCTCCCGGAGCCAGGGGGCGTCCCTCCGCCCGACCATCCCCGCCGGCAGCGCCCACTCCCGCAGGAGGGTCTCGTACGTCAGCAGGCGAGCCGCGGCCTCCCCCGCGAGGCTCACGCCGAGCCGTTCGCCCTGCCGTCGGAGCTCCGCGATCTCAGCGTCGCGTTTCACGTGAAACACGGCCCCAGGGCCGCCCGCGACCCGACGCCCTCGCCGGCTTTCGACCTCGCCGGCGGCTCGAGGGTCTCCCGTTGCTCGGCTCCGCCTCGCCATCACCGCCGCCCTCAACCGGTACGGCGGATCACCACCCGGCGCTCGGGCTCCTCTCCTCGACTGGAGCTCTCCACCCCGGCCACCGTCGCCACCGCGTCGTGGACGATCTTGCGCTCGTACGGCGGCATCGGTTCCAGCTCCTCCTCCCGGCCGGTCCGGGCCACGCGCTTGGCGACCTCCCGGGCCCGCGCCGCCAGTCGGGACCGCTGCCGCTTGCGATAGTCCTCGACATCCACGATCACCCGGCACCGCATGCCGGTCCGTCGCATGACGACGTGCCGCGTCAGCTCCTGCAGCGCGTCCAACGTCTGTCCGTGCCGACCGATCAGGATGGCCATGTCGTCGTCGCTGGCGCCGGCCGCAAGGATGTCCACGTACATCGTGCCGCCCTCGAGGTTCGGCTCGACGCTCGCGTCGATCCCCATGCGGGTGAGGAGATCCTCGAGGAAGTCCGCGGCGGCGTCGGCCTGCTCGTCGAGCTCCTGCTCGGTCGGGAGACCGGCGTCGCGGCGGCGACGCACCCGCACGATCGCCTCTTGAGCACCGAGCCCCAGGAACCCCGAGCGAGGCTCCTGGACGATCTCGACCTCGACCTCCTGCTCGGTGGCACCGAGCCGCGCCAGCGCGACCTCCAGCGCCTCCTCGACGCTCGGCCCGCTAGCTTGGATCTCCTCCACCGGACCCCTCCGGGTCATCCCTGCGCGGCTTGCCCTTGCCGGCCTTCCCCTTGCCCGTCCCCCGGGGGGCCTGCTTGCGTGTGCTCGGCGGTCGACCCCCGCCGGCAGTCCCTCCGGGTCGCCCCGGCTGTCCCCGGCGCCTGCGCTCCTGCTCGGCCCGCTCCGCCATCTGAGCGAAGAACCCCTTCTTGGTCGAGGCTCGAGCGGCGAGCTGCTCGGCCGTGGGCCGGCTCTTGAGCATGAAGTGCTGCTGCCCGATCTGCCAGATGTTCGACGTCGTCCAGTACACGACCAGCCCGGCGGGGAAGAAGATCCCGAACACCCCGAACATCAGCGGCATCACCTTCAGCATGGCCTGCTGCTGCTGGCTCGCGGCCCCCGGCGGGCTCGCCCGCTGCATCTGCCGCTGCTGGTAGTACGTCGTGGCCACCATCAGGACGGCGAAGCCGTAGTAGGGGATCCGGTCCAGGGGGCTGTCACCACAGTTCACGGGGTAGACGACCTTCTTGCCCTCCACCGTCAGGCTGTCGCCCAGCTGGGCACGGGGGTTGCCGGCCTGCGTCGCCGAGCACAGGAGGTTCATCCCGAGGAACGACGTACCTCCCGCGGGGCCCGGCTCCTTCGGAACCTCCTCGAGCGACGTGATGTTCGGGGGGATCTGCTGCTCGATCGCGCGATACAGCTTCGTCCCCTCGGGGATATGGATGGGGTGCTGGGGCTGACGTACCACGGAGTACATGGCGATCAGGATGGGGAACTGCAGCAGGACGGGCCAGCATCCCGAGAAGGGGTTCACGCCGTACTCCTTGTACAGCTTCATGATCTCTTCCTGCTGCCGCGCCTTGTCCTGGCGGTACCGTTGCTGGATCTGCTTCACCTTGGGCTGGATGAGCTGCATGTGCTGCATCGACCGGATCTGCTTGATCCCGAGCGGGAGCAGGAAGAGCCGGATAACCACCGTAAGGATGATGATGGTTAGCCCATAGTTGGGCACCACCTCGTAGATCTGGGCCAGGACCCAGCCGAGGCCGTCCAGGAGCGCCTGCCAGGCCCCGAGCGCGATCACCGCGCCCCCTTGCTCGCGGATCCCTCGCTCACCGGAAGGGCCGCGCGCCGCCGAGGCGGCACGTGATCCACCCCCCCCTGCGTGAACGGCCCGCAGCGGGCGACCCGCCAGACCGCGAGCGCCGTTCCCCGCACGGCGCCGTGCACCCGGATCGCCTCCTCGGCGTAGCCCGAGCAGCTCGGGTAGAACCGGCACTGCCCTCCGAGCCACGCCGAGAGCGTCAGGCGGTACAGCCGGATCAGTCCGAGGAGCGCCGCTCGCACCGGGGCGCCCAGCGCCCACACGACGCGCGCGAGCCGCATCACGGCTCCATCACCCGGGCCTGTCGAAGCACTCGCTCCATCTCGGGCACCACGTCCTGCGTCTTCGCTCCTCGGATGCTCGCGCGCGCCACCCAGACCACGTCATATCCACCCGGGACGCGCCGGGCGACCTCCCGCCAGGCGGCCCGCATGATCCGCCGGGCCCGGTTGCGGGCGACCGCGCCTCCGACCCGCCGACCCACGACGAACGCCACTTCGCCCCGGCCGGGCGCGACAAAGGCTACCACCCGCTCCCCGTGCACCGGCGCGGCGGTCTCCAGGATCCGGCGGACGTGCGTGCTCTTCAGGCCGACAGTCGGGCCCGACCCTTCGCGCGTCGGCGCGCCAGGACGGCCCGGCCACCCCGCGTGCGCATCCGGATCCGGAACCCGTGGGTCTTCTTCCGACGGCGGTTGTTCGGTTGGAAGGTGCGCTTGGACATCGTGGACCTCGGGATCGTCGGCTGCTCGGAACGCCGAGAGTATACGGGACCCTCCGGCCGCTCCATCCCGCCCGCTCCGGACCGCCGAGCGCCCCCGAGCGAGAAAGAGCGTCAAAAGGCCGCGGCGCCGAGCCCCTGTGGAAAACGCCGGTGCTATAGTGCGGCCCGCTTCCCCACGAACGGGCGCCGGTCCCCACCGCGCGCTCGACGAACCTTCCCCAACGGGTTTCCACACATGTGGAAAGGCGCTGTGGATTATGGCCGTTGCATCGTCTGAGGAGGCAGCCGCGCACACCTGGTCACGCGTGCTCGAGCGCGCCCAGCGGGAGATCCCCGAGGTCTCCTTCTCCATGTGGTTCACGGGCCTCCGGGCCAGGGCTCTGCAGGATGGCGTGCTCGAGGTCGTCGCGCCGTCGACCTACGTCCGCGACCGCCTCGCGCAGCAGTACGCCCACCTGATCGAGCGCGCCGCGTCCGAGGTCCTCGGCTCGCCCGTCGAGCTACGGCTGGTCGCGTCCGACGCCCCCCGTCCGCCGGTGCCGGTGCCGGACGCCAACCCCGCTCCTCGCCCCTCGGCCGGGCCGCTCGCCCCAGCCCGGCTGGGCGCACCCGGCCTGCCCTTCCCCAACTACACGTTCGAGACCTTCGTGCCGGGGCCCTCGAACCGGTTCGCTCATGCGGCCGCGATGGCCGTCGCCGAGGCCCCGCCGTCCAAGGCGTACAACCCCCTGTTCATCTACGGCGGCGTGGGCCTGGGCAAGACGCACCTCCTCGTCGCCATCGGCCACCATATGGCTCGCCTGGACCCGAGCCTGCGCGTGAAGTACGTGACCAGCGAGCACTTCATGGCCGAGTTCATCAAGGCCGTGCGCGAGCGCCAGGGGTACCAGTTCGCCGCCCGCTACCGGGACGTCGATGTGCTCCTCGTCGACGACATCCAGTTCCTCGCCAAGCGCGAGGAGACGCAGACCGAGTTCTTCCACACCTTCAACGCCCTGCACGAGAAGGAGCGGCAGATCGCCATCGCCTCCGACCGCCCGCCGCAGGAGCTGGGGATGGAGGACCGGCTCCAGAGCCGGTTCCGGCTCGGGCTCTGCGTGGACATCCAGCCCCCCGACCTCGAGACGCGCATCGCGATCCTGCAGCTGAAGGCGCAGCGGGAGGCCGTCCACGTTCCCGACGACGTGATCGAGTTCATCGCCTCGCGGTTCGACCAGAACATCCGGGAGCTCGAGGGGGCGCTCGTTCGCGTGGTGGCCTGGAGCGACCTCACCGGCCAGCCGATCACCTCCGAGCTCGCCGAGCACGCCCTCGAGGATCTCCTCCCGCAGACCGCGACGGAGATCCCCGCCTCCCTCGTCCTGGAGGAGACCGCTCGGTACTTCGGGCTGTCGGTCGAGGATCTCGTCTCGCCCAGCCGCTCCCGCCCCCTCACCACGGCGCGCCACGTCGCCATGTACCTCCTGCGCGAGTGCACCGCGATGAGCTACGTCCGCATCGGGGAGCTCTTCGGTGGACGCGACCACACCACGGTGCTCCACGCCGTCACGAAGATCCAGAAGAACATGCGGGACCGAGAGCCGATCTACCGGCACGTGCAGGAGCTCTCCCGATCCATCCGCGAACGGGCCCGGAGCGCATGACCCCCGTGTGTGGGCAACCTGTGGATCGGGCCGGCGATCACGGTGCACGGCGTGGGTCCGACCGCGCCCTGCTCCACGTCGCTCCCCGTCCTCTCCCCACCCTGTCTCCCGCTCCCTCCTGCGGCGACGGGCTCCGTTCCACATTTCCACCGAACCCACCACTACTGGAGAGAACATGACGACCACCGAAGGAGCAGTGAGGGGGTGGACACGTGAAGTTCCGGTGTGACCGCGACGTCCTGTCCGAGGCCCTGCAAGCCGTGCAGCGCGGCGTCTCATCCCGACCGGGGATCCCGGCGCTGACGGGCGTCCTGATGCGGGCGGAGGCGGGCGAGGGCCTGACGCTGACGACGACCGACCTGGAGGTCTCCGTCAGGCTCACGGTGGAGGTGCAGGTCACGGAGGGAGGCACGGCCCTCGTGCCGGCGCGCCTGCTGACGGAGACGGTGAAGAGCCTGTCGGACGCGCCGGTGGAGTTCGAGGCCGACGGGGGGCAAGCGCGGATCCGGTGCGCGGCGTACGAGGGGGCGTTGCGCCTGCTCCCGGCCGAGGACTTCCCCGCGATCCAGCCGCCGAGCGGGATGCCGATCGTGCTGTCGGCCGGCGTGTTCGCCGAGGCCGTCGCACAGGTGGCGAAGGCGGCGTCGCGGGACGAGGCTCGGCCGGTGCTGACGGGGATCCTCCTCGAGATCAGCCGGGAGGGGGTGACCCTGGTGGCCACGGACTCGTACCGGCTGGCGGTGCGGGAGCTCGTGGCGACCGCACCGGGGGAGGCGCGAGCGATCGTGCCGGAGCGGGCGCTCTCGGAGGCGGCCCGCGCGGCGGCCGCGCTGGAGAAGGGCGAGGTGCGGGTCTTCCTGGAGGAGAGCCAGGCGTCCTTCCAGGTCGACGGACTCACGCTCACGTCACGGCTCATCGAGGGCGAGTTCCCGAACTACCGCCAGCTGCTCCCCGAGGCCTACGAGAACCGCCTGACGGTGTCCCGGCAGCAGCTGGCGGACGCGGTGCGCCGTGTGGGGCTCCTGGCGCGGGACACCTCGCCGGTGCGGCTCGAGTTCAACGCGCTCGGGGTCAAGCTCTCGTCCCAGTCCCCGGACCTGGGGCAGGCCGTGGAGGCTGTGGAGGCGAGGTACGAGGGCGAGGACCTGACGGTGGCCTTCAACCCCCAGTACCTGCTGGACGGCCTCGCCGCGGCGAGCGGTGAGACCGTGCGGCTGGAGGTGAGGGACGGGCTGAAGCCGGGCGTGATCCGCGGGGAAAGCGAGGACTTCACCTACCTCGTCATGCCGGTGCGGCTGCCGACGCCGGTGGCGTAGGCGGACGGGGGCCGGTGCGGGTCGACTGGGTCGAGCTCCGGGACTTCCGGAACCACCGCCACACGGAGCTCACCGACCTGCCGGAGGGCCTCGTGCTCGTGGTGGGAGCCAACGGGGAGGGGAAGACCACCCTGCTCGAGGCGATCGCGTTCCTCGGGCTCCTCGCCTCCCCCCGGACCTCGGTCACGGAGCCGCTCGTGCGCCGAGGGGCGCAGGACGCGTACGTCCGGGGTGAGGTTCGCGGGGTGCAGGGGCGGACCCTGGTCGAGGTCCACATCCCGATGCGGGGGGCCGTCCGCGCGCAGCTCGACCGCTCGCCCGTCCGGCGGCGGCGGGACGTGCGGCGCCGGGTGCGCGTGGTGTTCGCCGGACCCGACGACCTCAGCGTCGTGCTCGGCGAGCCGGCGATCAGGCGGGCGTTCCTCGATGAGGCCATCCGGACCCTGTGGCCGCTGAAGGAGGGGGTCATCACCGCGTACGAGCGGGTGCTCCGCCAGCGGAACCGGCTCCTGAAGGAGTGGGAGGGCCGAGGAACCCCGCCCGGGATGGAGGCCTGGGATGCGGAGCTCGCGAGCCGGGGGGCCACCCTTACCCGGCTGCGGGCGGCCGCCGCCGAGGCGCTCGCGGCCGAGGCGGCGCGGGCGTTCGCGCAGGTGGCGGGGTACGCGCTGGAGGTCCGCTACGCGCCCTCGGTCGAGGGCGAGCCGCTGGAGGAGCGGTTCCTGCTCCGGCTCTCCGAGCGCAGGGAGGACGAGCTCGCCCGGCGCACGACCCTGGTGGGACCGCACCGGGACGACCTCCGCCTCGTGGTGCGGGAGTTCGGCGCGAGGAGCTTCGCCAGCCACGGGGAGGCGTGGGTGGCCGCGGTCTGCCTGCGGCTGGGGCTCGCGACGGCGGTCGAGGCCGAGGTGGGGGAGGCGCCGATCACGCTCCTCGACGACCCGTTCTCCGCTCTCGACCCCACCAGGCGGCGGCGGCTGGCCGAGGGGCTGAGCCGCCGGGGCCAGGTCTTCGTGTCGGCGGCCGATCGGGAACTCGTCCCCGACGGGGCTCCGGCGGTGCTGGCGGTCCGCGCCGGCGAGGTCCGGCGGGAGGGAGCGTAGGTGCCGGGGCCCAAGGGATGGCGGCGTCGGCGAGGGGAAAGGACCTCGGGCGAGGTGTCGCTGGGCGAGGTGATCGAGGAGGTCATGCGCAGGCCGGAGTTCGCGCGCGGCGCGCCGATCGCTCGGCTGGCGAGCTCGTGGGAGGCGGTCGTCGGACCTCGGCTCGCCGCAGAGACGTCACCCGTCAGCCTGGAGCGGGGCGTCCTGATGGTCGCCGCGGCGAGCGGCCCGTGGGGGGCGCAGGCGCGGTTCCTCGCTGAGGAGATCCGGCGCCGGGCCAACGAGCTGCTCGGGGAGCAGACCGTGCGACGGGTGCACGTGGTGGTGCGTGAGAACCGGCGGGAACCGTTGTAGCGCAATGGCTCGGGGAGGTCGGCGGAGGCCCCCGGGAGCAGCGGCGGCTTGGTAGGATGAAGGGGCGCGTGCGGCGCGTTCCGCGAGGCCCCCAGACGGCGCTCCGGCCACCGGCGTGCCCGGGCGCAGGGAGGTGGGTTGGTCACCGCAGCGGCTCCGAAGAAGACGAACAGACCCGGCCACTACGGGGCGCAGGACATCCAGGTCCTCGAGGGCGTGGAGCACGTCCGGCTGCGCCCGGGCATGTACATCGGCACGACGTCGGTCCGAGGACTCCATCACCTCGTGTACGAGGTCGTCGACAACTCCATCGACGAGGCGATGGCGGGCTTCTGCGACCGCATCGTCGTGCGCCTCCTGAAGGACGGTGGGTGCCGCGTCGAGGACAACGGGCGCGGGATCCCCGTGGACCCTATCCCGAAGCTGAAGGATCGGCGGCCCGCCGTTGAGATCGTGCTCACCACGCTGAACGCGGGGGGGAAGTTCGGCGGCGAGGGCTACCGGATCTCCGGCGGTCTGCACGGGGTCGGGGTCTCGGTCGTGAACGCCCTCTCCCGAGCGATGACCGTGGAGGTCATGCGGGACGGGTACGTCTGGACCCAGAGCTACGCGCGGGGCAAGGCGACGTCGAAGCTCGTGCGCGGCAAGCCCACCACGAAGACCGGGACGATCGTGACGTTCTGGCCGGACCCCGAGATCTTCACCGAGACGACGGAGTTCGACCGGCGGCTGCTCGCCGAGCGCCTCCAGGAGCAGGCCTTCCTCACCCGCGGCATCGAGATCCAGCTGATCGACGAGCGCGAGGACCCGCCGGCCAAGCAGGTGTTCAAGGCGCAGGGGGGCATCGCGGACTTCGTGAGGCTCCTCGCCGCGGGCAAGGAGCCCCTCCACAACCGGGTCATCTTCATGGAGGCTCGCGAGGACGACGCGGAGGCCGAGATCGCGCTCCAGTGGAACACGGGCTACGCGGAGTCGATCCACTCGTTCGCGAACACCATCAACACGCACGAGGGGGGCATGCACGAGGAGGGTCTGAAGAAGGCCCTCACGAACGTGATCAACCGGTACGCCCGGAGCAAGGGCATCCTGAAGGACAAGGACGAGAACCTCCTCGGCGAGGACGTGCGGGAGGGCCTGACGGCCATCGTCTCCGTGCGCCTCCGGGACCCCCAGTTCGAGGGCCAGACGAAGACGAAGCTCGGGAACGCCTCGATCCGCTCGCTCGTGGAGACGACGGTCAACGAGCAGCTGATGACGTGGCTCGAGGAGCACCCGGGCGACGCGAAGCGGATCGTGGCGAAGGCCGCCGCCGCCGCGAAGGCGAGGATCGCGGCGAAGCAGGCGCGGGAGATCGCGCGGCGCAAGTCGTTCCTGGAGGGCGGCGGCCTTCCGGGGAAGCTCGCCGACTGCCAGCTGACGGACCCGGCGGCCTGCGAGCTGTTCATCGTGGAGGGCGACAGCGCGGGCGGGTCGGCGAAGCAGGCGCGGGATCGCGCGACGCAGGCGATCCTCCCCATCCGGGGGAAGATCCTGAACGTCGAGAAGGCGCGGCTCCACAAGGTCCTCGAGAACCAGGAGATCCAGGCGCTGATCACCGCGATCGGCACGGGGATCGGGGACGAGTTCGATCTCTCGAAGGCCCGCTACCACCGCATCGTCATCATGGCCGACGCCGACGTCGACGGCGCGCACATCCGGACGCTCCTGCTCACCTTCTTCTTCCGGAACATGCGCGAGCTGATCGAGGCCGGCTACGTGTACCTGGCCCAGCCGCCGCTGTACCTGCTCCGGCAGGGGAAGGAGGAGCTGTACTTCTACACCGAGCGTGAGTGGGACGCCTGGCGACGCAAGCAGGGTGACGGGAAGAAGCTCGATCCCCAGCGGTTCAAGGGCCTCGGCGAGATGAACGCCGAGCAGCTGTGGCGCACGACGATGGACCCCGAGCATCGCACGCTCCTGCAGGTGACGTTGGAGGACGCGGCCCTCGCCGACCGCCTGTTCACCGTGCTGATGGGCGAGGACGTCCAGGCCCGCCGGGAGTTCATCGAGCAGAACGCGAAGGACGTGCAGAACCTCGATGTCTAGGCGGCGGGCGGCGGGCGGCGGGGGAGACCAGCCCCTGTTCGTCGGACGGGTGGAGCAGGTCGGTCTCGAGGAGGAGATCCAGCGCTCCTACCTCGACTACGCGATGTCCGTCATCGTCGGGCGCGCGCTGCCCGACGTGCGCGACGGCCTGAAGCCGGTCCACCGGCGGATCCTGTGGTCCATGCTCGAGCAGGGCCTGCGCCCGGACCGCCCCCACCGAAAGTCGGTCTCGGCCGTCGGCGAGGTCCTGAAGAAGTACCACCCTCACGGGGACCAGAGCGTGTACGACGCGCTGGTCCGTATGGCCCAGGACTGGTCGATGCGGATCCCCCTCATCGACGGCCACGGGAACTTCGGCTCGATCGACGGAGATCCCCCGGCCGCGTACCGCTACACCGAGGCGCGCCTCGCGCCGGCGGCGATGGAGATGCTGCGGGACATCGAGGCCGAGACGGTGGACTTCGTCCCCAACTTCGACGGGTACGAGCAGGAGCCGACGGTCCTGCCGAGCCGCTTCCCGAACCTCCTCGTCAACGGGGCGAACGGGATCGCCGTCGGCATGGCGACGAACATCCCGCCCCACAACCTCGCCGAGGTGGTGGACGCCGTCACCCACTACCTGGACCATCCCGACGCGACCCCCGCGGAGCTCATGCGGTTCATCAAGGGGCCCGACTTCCCGACCGGCGCCGTGATCATGGGCTCGCAGGGGATCCGGGACGTCTACGAGACCGGTCGCGGCTCGATCAAGGTCCGCGCCGTGGCGCACATCGAGGAGGGGTCCCAGGGTCGGTCGAAGATCGTCGTCACCGAGCTCCCGTACCAGGTGAACAAGGCGCGGGTCGCGGAGAAGATCGCGGAGCTCGCGAACGCGGGCCGGCTGAAGGACGTCGCCGACGTGCGGGACGAGTCGAACAAGGAGGGGATGCGCCTCGTGATCTACACGAAGCGGGGCGCGAACCCCCAGGTCGTGCTGAACCAGCTGTACCGGCACACGCAGCTGCAGGACAACTTCGGCGCGATCATGCTCGCCCTCGTCGATGGGGTCCCCCGGACCCTGAACCTGGCCGAGCTCGTGGGGTACTACGTCGATCACCAGATCGATGTGGTGACGCGCCGGACGCGCTACGAGTTGCGCCGGGCGGAGGAGCGGGACCACATCGTCCAGGGGCTCCTCATCGCCCTCGGGCACCTCGACGAGGTGATCCGCATCATCCGTGGCTCGCGGGACGCCGAGGAGGCGCGGGGCAAGCTGATGCGGAAGTTCAAGCTCAGCGAGATCCAGGCCAACCACATCCTCGACATGCCGCTCCGCCGGCTCACCCGCCTCGCGCGGGAGGAGCTCGAGCAGGAGCACCGCGACCTCCTGGCGAGGATCAAGCACCTCCAGGCGCTCCTGCGGGATCCGAAGAAGATCCGCGGCGTGATCAAGGAGGAGCTCGCCGACATCAAGCGGCGGTTCGCGGACGAGCGGCGGACCAAGCTCCTCGCCGAGGACGGCGAGCTCCGGATCGAGGACCTGGTGGCCGAGGAGGACGTCGTCATCACCGTGAGCCGCGCCGGCTACGTGAAGCGGCAGCCCCTGGACGCGTTCCGCCGCCAGGGCCGGGGCGGCAAGGGGGTCATCGGGGCGAACCTGAAGGAAGAGGACGTGATCAAGCATGTCTTCACCACGACGACCCACCACTGGCTGCTCTTCTTCACCAACAAGGGGAAGGTGTACCGGGTCAAGGTGCACGAGATCCCGGAGTCGGCCCGGACCGCGAGGGGCACGTACGCCGCGAACCTGATCGGCGTCTCGGGGGACGAGCGCGTGAACGCGGTGATCGACCTGAAGGAGTACGCGGAGGGCCGGTACCTCCTGTTCGCGACGAGGCGGGGGATGGTGAAGAAGACCCCGCTGCCCGAGTACGACAGCCCCCGCTCCGGCCTGGCGGCGATCAACCTGAAGCCGGGTGACGAGCTCGTCGACGTGCTGCTCACCGATGGCAAGGACGACGTGATCCTGGTCTCTCGCAAGGGGCAGGCCATCCGGTTCCGCGAGTCCCTGGTGCGTCCGATGGGCAGGCAGGCGGCTGGCGTGATCGGCATGCGCCTGGCCGAGGACGACGAGGTCATCGCCCTCGGGGTGGCCTCGGCCGGCGAGGAGCTGATCAGCGTGACCCAGCACGGATACGGCAAGCGCTCGCCCCTGTCCGACTACCCGGTGAAGGGTCGCGGCGGCAAGGGCGTGATCGGCCACACCCTGACGCGCAAGACGGGCCTGCTCGCCGGGGCGTTCGTGGGCTCCAAGGAGCAGGACCTGTTCACCATCTCCAGCTCGGGGAAGGTCGTGCGCGTGCCGGCGGCGGACATCCGACGGGTGGGACGGGCAAGCCAGGGCGTGCGCACGATGCGTGTGGACGAGGGCGAGACGGTGGTCGCGATCGCTCCGGTGATCACCCAGGCCGACGAAGACTGACCCCCGGGTGGTTGCCGCCGGCCCCCGGGACGCGTAGAAAGGGCGAGGACCCATGAGCCAGCCCGTGGAGGATCCCACCGTCGGGGCGCGGCCCGCCGGGGCGAGGGCTCCGGGCGCGGCCCAGGTCGCCCCGCTCGGGGCGGGCGGACCCCCGGCCCCCGCCCCCCGCCGCGGCCGAGCCGCGGGGGCCCGCCGGCACGCGCGCGTGGTCGTGCGCAAGGTCGGCCCGTGGTCGGTCTTCAAGATGTCGCTGGTCTTCTACCTCTGCGTGATGCTCGTCCTGC
>SIRV01000016.1 GCA_004366195.1 Actinomycetota bacterium | reverse complement strand
GATCCGACGGGACTCGTGCCGCTCGGTGCCGAGCACGTACAGCCCGCCGAGCGCCACGACCTCCTCGTGCTCGGCGTCGGTCTGCCGCTTGTACTTCCGGTAGATCGGCTCGTACTCCGCCTCGTAGGCCGCCCGCTCCTCGGGGTCCATCTCGAACAGGAGGTAGCGGTCGTTGTCCCAGCCCCGCGCCGCCATCTCCTGCCGGGCCAGGTACTCGGGGTTGCCGCCGAGGAGGATGTCCACGCCCCGGCCGGCCATGTTCGTCGCCACCGTGACGGCGCCCTTCCGCCCAGCCTGGGCGACGATCATCGCCTCCTTCTCGTGGTTCTTCGCGTTCAGGACGTGGTGCGGGATGCCCCGACGCGTGAGCATCGCCGAGAGCTTCTCCGACTTCTCGATGGAGATCGTGCCGACGAGGACCGGCTGGCCGCGCGCATGGCGCTCGGCGATGTCCTCAACCACGGCACGCCACTTCGCCTCCTCCGTCTTGTAGATCACGTCCTGGTGGTCGATGCGGATCATCGGCCGGTTGGTGGGGACCTCGACCACGCCGAGCTTGTAGACCTGCTCGAACTCCGCGAGCTGGGTCTTCGCCGTGCCCGTCATGCCGGCGAGCTTCTCGTACATCTTGAAGTAGTTCTGGATCGTGATCGTGGCGAGGGTCTGGTTCTCCTCCTTGATCCGGACCCCCTCCTTGGCCTCGATCGCCTGGTGGAGGCCCTCCGAGTACCGGCGCCCCTCGAGGATCCGGCCGGTGAACTCGTCGACGATCTTGACCTCGCCGTTCGTCACGATGTAGTCCACGTCGCGCTTGTAGAGCTCCTTGGCGCGCAGCGCGTTCTGCAGGTGGTGGACGAGCGGCGTGTGGACGTGCTCGTAGAGGTTGTCGATGCCGAGGGCCTCCTCCACCTTCGCGACCCCCGACTCGGTGATGGCGATCGTCTTCTTCGCCTCGTCGACCTCGTAGTCGACGTCCCGCTGCAGCCGCGGCGCCAGGCGCGCGAAGGTCTGGTACCACTTGGCCGAGTCGGCCACCATCCCGCTGATGATCAGAGGCGTCCGCGCCTCGTCGATCAGGATCGAGTCGACCTCGTCCACGATCGCGTAGTAGAGCCCCCGCTGCACCATGTCCTCCGCGCGCATCGCCATGTTGTCGCGGAGGTAGTCGAACCCGAACTCGTTGTTCGTCCCGTAGGTGATGTCGGCGGCGTAGGCGGGGCGCCGCTGCTCGGGGCTCATCGAGGCCTGGATGAGCCCGACGCGCAGCCCGAGCAGCCGGTAGATGGGGCCCATCCACTCGGAGTCGCGCTTGGCCAGGTAGTCGTTGACGGTCACGATGTGCACACCGCGGCCGAGGAGGGCGTTCAGGTAGGCCGGCATCGTGGAGGTGAGGGTCTTGCCCTCGCCGGTCTTCATCTCGGCGATCTGGCCCTGGTGGAGGGCGATCGCGCCGAGGACCTGGACGTCGAAGTGCCGCTGCCCGATCGTGCGCCGAGCCGCCTCGCGCACGCAGGCGAAGGCCTCCGGCAGGAGGTCGTCGAGGGTCTGCCCGTCGGCCAGGCGCCGCTTGAACTCCTCCGTCTTGGCGCGCAGCTCCTCGTCGGTCAGCCGCTCGATCTCGGGCTCGAACGCATTGACCTGCGCCACGATCTGCTCGAGGCGTCGGAGCTTGCGGCCCTCGCCGATCTGCGCGAGCTTCTCGATGACCACGACGACCTTCTTCCTCAGCTCCCTGGGGATCCCTCCGCGGGGGGTTCGGCTCCATGGTACCCGAGCCCTCCGACCGACCGTTCGACGGTCCGCCGGCGACGGATCGCCGCTCGGTCCTCGTCCGCGACGGGGATGAGGCGGACCCTTGCCGCCGAGACGAGGATGGCGGCGACCAGCGCCGCGGTCGCCAGACCGAGCGCTCGGTACCCGGCGCCGTCGAACACCAGGGCGCCGCCGAGCCCAGCCGCGGCCGAGCTCAGGCTCACCACGAGGTCGTTCAGCCCGAGCGCCCCGGCCCGCTCCGAGGGCGCCGTGGCGTCGCTGATCACGGCGGTCGCGCCGAGGAACGTGGCGCACCAGCCGAGCCCGATGGCGAACAGGCCCATCCCCACCGCGAGCGGGCCGGCCTCGGTGGCGGCGAGGAGGGAGCCCGCCAGCGTGAGCAGCCCTCCCGCGAACAGCCCGGCCCGGTGCGAGGTTCGGTCGAGCAGGGCCCCCACGAGGGGAGAGAAGGCGAACATCCCGGCGATGTGGACGCCGATCACGGTCGAGACGGCCGTCGGGCCGACCTCGCGGTGGTGGAGCGCCACCGGGGTCACCCCCATGACGCCGATCATGGCCATCTGCCCGACGGCGGCGACGAGGATCGCGACCCGGACGGCGGGCACGCCGAGGAGCTCCAGCCGCGGCCTGGCCGCGTCGCGCTCCCCCGGCGACGGGACCGCGAGGTCCCGCGGGTCGGGACGGACGGCCAGGACGCACGCGAAGGCCCCGAGCGCCCCGAGGAGCACCAGCGACCACGGCAGCACGTCGGGAGCCAGGCCCACGTCCACCCCGCGCAGCGCCGCGACGAGGAACGGGCTCCCCACCGCGCCGACCGTCCCGGCGGCCATCACCAGCCCCACCGCGCGGCCCCGCCGTTCCGGCGGGTACATGTCGGCCACCGCTCCCCGCGCGAGGTTCGCGCCCCCGAGCCCCGCGCCGAACGGCACGGCGCACGCGAGCAGGCCCCACCACGAGCCGGCGGTCACCGACGCGGCCCCCGCGAGCCCGGCGAGGGCGAGGAGCCCGTAGCTCGCGAGCAGCCCCGGACGCCGCCCGACGCGGTCCATGGCCCGACCGATCGCCGCCGCCCCGCCGGCGGCCGCGAGGAAGTAGACGGCGTTCAGGTACCCCGTCGCGGCGTCGCGGCCGGCGAGGTCGGCGATCTCGACGCTGCCCACGACCAGCAACACCGGGAACGCCACCTGCGCCAGGCCCTGGGCCAGGACGAGCAGGAGCGTGTTGCGGCGGACGAGCGGGCGACGCCGCGCCTCGAGGATCGCCGCCGTCACGTGATCTCGATCATCTTCTCGCGCACGGCGTAGACGACGGCCTCCATGCGCGAGTGCAGATGCAGCTTCTCCAGGATGTTCCGGATGTGGTTCTTGACCGTGTTCTCCGAGATGAACAGGCTCTTCGCGATGTCCCGGTTGTTCATCCCCTGCGCCACGAGGCGCAGGACCTCCATCTCGCGCTCGGTGAGCCGCGGGGCCGGCATCGGTGGCTTCTCCTCGGAGGCGCGGCTCATGGCCGCGAACTCGTTCAGGAGCTTCGAGGCCATCGAGGGCGAGATGCGCGACTGCCCGGCCCACACGGACCGGATCGCGTCGGCCACCTCCTCGATCGGGATCTCCTTCAGGAGGTAGCCGGAGGCGCCGGCCTTGATGGCCTCGTACAGATCGGCCTCCTCGTCGCTGATCGTGAGCATCAGGATCTTCACGTGCGGCAGGGCGTCCTTGATCTCCCTGGCCGCCTCGATCCCCGAGCGCTTCGGCATCCGGACGTCCATGAGGATCACGTCCGGCATGAGCTCGAGCGCCTTGGCCACGACCTCCTCCCCGTCGGAGGCCTCCCCCACCACCTCGAGGTCCTCCGCCTGCGCTAGGAGCGGCTCCGGCCCCCGGCGGAACAGGGCGTGGTCGTCGCAGACGAGCACCCGCAGGCGCTCCTGCTCCCCCTCGTTCGCCTTCGCGGTCACCCCGGAACCCCCCGCGCGCCGATCACTCCGGCGCCCGCTCGTGGTTGCCGGCCGATTTTACGCGGCTCGCGCCGGCGATGAGCCTCGCCCGCCGCTTCTCCCGGTGATCCCGGATCTGCCGCTCGAGCTTCTCGACGAGCGCGTCGAGGGCGGCCTCCACGTCCGGCGCGTCGGCGCGGGCCCGGAAGGTCCGCCGCGGGGTGTCGAAGGCCGCCTCCACGCGGTGCGCCCCGCCGAGGCGCGGGTTCCGCTCGGAGATGATCTCGACCTGCAGGCGCGTCACCCGAGGCTCCATCCGCTCCAGCCGCGAGAGCTTGTGCATGGCGACCTCACGGATCCGATCGGTGATGCGGGTCCCGCGTCCGTTCAGGACGAGATCCATGGCTCCCTCCTTCCTCGAGGCGGCCCGTCGATCTTCCTTACCACGAGTATCGACCAGATGGACGCGTCGCGCGAGTTCCTGAGGGGGGTTCCCGGCGAGGAAGGGCCCGCGCCCGGCTGACCTGGTCTTTGCCCCCACACCCGCCTGCTGGGTGGATCGCCTTCCGGCTTCGCCACCTCTCCCGGCGAGGTCGCCCCCGCCGAGGCAGGACTTACATCTAAACCGCGCCATGCTCAGCGACCAAGGGTCGCCTTACGTGGGTCGTTTCGCCCGCGGCTGGCATCGACTACCGGGGAGCCTCTCCCCGGGCAACCACAGACCCGGGCGCGAGCCCACGTCCACTATACCGTCGAGGCGCAACGCGCGGGCCGCGGTGAGCACGCCGATCCGGGCGGCCCCGCCCTCGAGCAGGGCGGCCGCGCAGGCCGATGCCGTGGCCCCCGTCGTCAGGACGTCGTCCACGAGCAGCACCCGCCCCCGGACCCCCGTCCGGGCCGTGAACCGGCCGCGCATCGCCTCGAGCCGCCCGGCCCGGTCCCGTCGGGCCTGGGTGAGGGGATCGTCGCGCGCGCGGGCGAGGAGGCGCCGGACGGGGACCCCGAGGCGGCGGCCGACCACCCGCGCGAGCGCCTCCGCCTGGTCGAACCCGCGCTCCGCCCGGCGCCGCCGGGAGAGGGGAACCCAGGTCACGACCTCGCAGGGGAAGCCGGTGCCGAGCCAGGTCTCGGCCGCCGCGAGCCCGAGCGCGCGAGCCACCGGCCGCCAGCCGGCGAACTTCAGGCGGTGCACGGCCGCCCGCACCGGCCCCGAGAAGTGGAACGCGGCCCTGGCGACCGAGATCGGCTCCGGCGGGCAGTCCCGACAGGTGACGCGGGCGCCCCACCGCGGCGACCCGCAGCGCAGGCACCAGGGGGGCGCGAGCGGCCGCACCCGGTCCCGACAGGCATCGCAGAACGGCCACGGGCCGCGGCCGCACCCCGCGCAGCGGCCGGGGTACAGGACCTCGAGCAGCGCCTCGAGCACCCGCCGAGGCTATCCCGACCCACCGACGGGGAGTCGGACCTCGAGCGCCCCCTCGGCCCGCCCCCGGGCTCGCCCCTCGATCCGAAGGACGCGATGGGAGCGGAGCAGCGGGTAGGCGGTCACGAGCACGAGACCGCGCTCGGCGTCCTCCTCGCGCTCGAGCAGGGGGAGCGCCTCGCCGTCGGCCCACAGCCGCACCGCGAGGCTCGCGAAGGGCTCCACGGAAAGGGGCAG
>SIRV01000015.1 GCA_004366195.1 Actinomycetota bacterium | reverse complement strand
AGCCCTCCAGCGGGTCGCCGTTCGGCCGCGGCTGGGGCCGGAAGCCGGTGAAGCGGTCCGACCGCCAGGCCGAGAGGATCGGGTCGTACCACATCACCGAGTACGCGGCGTCCTCGTAGAACATCTGCTGCATCTGGTGGACGATCTGCCACCGCTCCTGGATGTCGGTGGTCGTCCGCTGCAGCTCGTAGAGGCGGTCGTACTCGGGGTTGCAGTAGTACGCGTCGTTGTTCCCGTAGCTCTTCCCGTCCGGCGGCCGCTGGTCGCAGGTGAACCAGGAGAGCGCCGAGTCCGGGTCCGGGTCGGGGATCCAGCCCCAGGAGAACATGTCGTACTCGCCGGCGTTGATGATGTCGCCGAGGCGTCCGGAGGTGACGACCTCCACGTTGGCCTTGATGCCGATCTGCTCGAGCCACGGCTTGATGAACTGGGCCGCGTCCACCGAGGTCTGCTCGTTGGAGCGCACGAAGTACCGGAACTCGAGCGGCCGGCCCGGGTCGAGCGAACCCGGCGGCATCTCGCGCACGCCATCTCCATCGGTGTCCCGGTAGCCCGCGTCCTCGAGCATCTGGGCCGCGGCCTCCAGGTCGAAGCCGAGGCGCTCCTCCGGGCTCGGCTCCCAGCGGGCGCCCTCCACCGACACCGGCGGGATGATCGAGTCGCCGGGCAACCCGTGGCCGTGGAGGACCTTCTCCACCAGGGTCTGGCTGTCGATCGCCATCCGGATCGCCCGCCGCACGACCGGGTCGGTGAGCGCCGGGTGCCCGTCACCGTGGGGCGTGTAGGTGTCGGTCTTCGGCTGGTACGCGGATCCGGTGTTCAGCCCGATCTCCGAGAACGAGGGGATCGTCCCCTCCATCGTCGTGATGGTGGGCTGGCCCTGGAGGCTCTCGAAGATCGTCGGCGAGCTGAAGTACGCCAAGTCGATCTCGCCCTGCTTCAGCGCCTCGGCGAGGGCGTCCTCGTTCTTGAAGACCCGGTAGATGATCTCGTCGACGTGCGGCTCGGGGCCGGTCCAGTAGGGGTTGCGGACCATGCGGATGTACTCGCCGGTCTTGAACTCCTTGATGATGAAGGGTCCGCTCCCCACGTTGGGGACGTTGTCGTACTGCTTCGGGCGGTCGCCGACGATGGCGGGGTCGCTCCAGATGTGCTTCGGGAGGATGTAGTCGTACATGTACGCGATCTCTCCCGAGTACAGGCTCGTCGGCTGCTTGGTGTGGAACTGGATCGTCGTGTCGTCGAGCGCCTGGACCTCGCCGTCGATCAGCGTCAGGTAGTTCTGCGGCAGGTAGGCGTGGTTGCTCTTGTACAGGTTCAGGGTGAACGCGACGTCCTCGGCCGTGAGCGGCTGGCCGTCGGACCACATGATGCCGTCCTTGATGTGGTACGTGTAGGTCATCCCGTCCGGGCTGACCTCCACCTCCGTGACGAGGCCAGCGCCGGGGCCGCCACTCTCGTCCACCCCGAGGTTCTGATCCCAGTCGATCAGCAGGTGGTAGCTGGCGGTCCAGAAGTAGAACTCGATGGCCAGGTACCCGGTCATCGGGTTCATGGAGAGGGGCTCGCCGGTGCTGGCGAAGGTGAAGACCACCTTCTCGTCCTTGCCCCCGGCCCCCGTCTCCTGGGCCAGCGCCGCCTGGACGAGCCCGCTCACCGCCAGTGCCGTCCCGACGGCGAGCGCCAGGACCCTCCGCGACGCAGATCGCATCGAGCGCCTCCTTCCCCCGTACGGATGCTCCTCGCCGATCATGCCTCCCCGCTCAAGTCTTACGTGGCGCCGGCGCCTTTGGGGCGTGACCGGCGGTCATGAGCCTGGCGCATCCGGCGGCCGTTGTATAGCACGGTGCCCCCGCTCCCCGCATCAGGCCCTTCCATCGGGCGGCGCCTCGCTCGGGGTCCAGCGCTCGGGCAGGGGCTTGGCGAGGAGCTCCTCCACGAAGCTCACGCACTCCGCCACCGCCGCCTCGAGGAGGACCCGCCCCTTCTCGGCGGTCGCCTTCGTCGGCGCCCCGTGGACGCCGGTGCGGGAGATGGCGTTCCACCAGGGCATCAGCTTGAGCGGGCCGTCGGACCAGTCCATCCAGGCGTGGGGTCCCTCGGGGAAGCTGTTCTCGTCCACCGCCCGGTCCATGGCCACGGCCTCGGGGTCGATGGCGAGGTAGATCGAGGTCTCGAGCTCGCAGGCGTGGCCCATGCCTCCCCGCTCGGACTCGCGCACCTCGGCGATCACCTGCTGCGCCTCCTCGCTCGTGAGGTAGAAGGCCGAGGCGCAGAGCACGTCGGGGTGCTCGAGGCTCACCAGGCGTGCCGCGACGTCGAGCAGCGGGATGTTCGAGCCGTGGCCGTTCAGGTACAGGATGCGCTTGAACCCGTGGTGCGCGAGGGAGCGCCCGACGTCCACGGCGTGGTCGACGAAGGTCTTCCAGCCGATCGAGATCGGGCCCGGGAAGTCCATGTGGTGCGGCGTGTAGCCGTGGACGAGGGTCGGGAGCAGCAGCACCCGGTCGGGGATCCGCTCCGCCGCCCGGCGGCAGATCTCCGTCGCGATCCTGGCGTCGGCGTCGATCGGGAGGTGCGGCCCGTGGTCCTCCAGCACGCCGACGGGGATCAGGCAGACGCGGTCCTCGGCGGCGGCTCGACGGACCTCGGGCCACGTGAGGCGCTCGTACAGCAGCGGGGTGGTCCAGGCCACGGGCTCAGCCTCCTTCGTCGCTCTCGCCCGATGTCGTCCGTCCCCACCGGACCGGCTCGATGCTACCGCGCGCGTTCCCGGGCCGCCCGGACGAGTGCGTCGAACAGCCGCTGCTGGGCCGGGTCGGCGGCCGCGGTGTCCTCGGGGTGCCACTGGACGCCGACCATCCAGCCCTCCCCCTCGCGCTCGATGGCCTCGACGAGCCCGTCGGGAGCGTGGCCCGTCGCGACGAGCCCTTGCCCCAGCCGGTCCACCCCCTGGTGGTGATGGCTCGAGCAGGAGAGCGTCGTGGCGGAGGCGGCGGCGGCCACGCGCGAGCCGGGCTCGAGGTGCACGTCGTGGAGGAGCCCGTCCTCGCCGCTCGGCGTACCGTGAGGCCCGAAGCGGGGGTCGTCGGGGAGGTGCTGGATCAGCGTCCCACCGAACGCCACGTTCATGACCTGCATGCCCCGGCACACGCACAGGGTGGGAAGGCCGCGTCGGTCGGCCTCCAGGAGGAGGGCGATCTCGAGCTCGTCCCGGTCGGGCTCGAGCCCGTACAGCTCGGCGTGGGGCGCCTGCCCGTACCGGGCCGGCTCGACGTCGCCCCCGCCCACGAGCAGGAGCCCGTCGACGCGGTCCAGGAGCTCCGTCGGGGACCTCGGGTCGCCGGGCAGGAGGAGCGTGGGGATCGCGCCGGCGCGCCGGAGCGCCTCGATGTAGCCCTCGGGGAGGCCGTACCCGCCGACGACCCACCCGCGGACGCGCCCCGGTCGGAGGTGGTAGGCGACGACCGCGATCCCGGGAGCGTCCACGGCCTCAGCCGCGCTCCCGGACGACCTCGGCGAAGCGGCGGAAGAGCTCCCGGCCTCGCTCCTCGTGGGCCGCGGCGTGGAGCTCGACCTGCGCCCGGAGCTCGGCCGCGGTGACGCCCCAGGTCGCGGCGAGGTCCTCTTCGGCGTCGGCGATCTCGATCCACCAGCGAAGCTCGTGGGCGTCCACCTCCTGATGGAACTGGATGCCCCAGGCCACCTCGCCCACGCGGTAGGCCTGGACCCGCACCGCGTCGCCGGTCGCGAGGAGCTCGGCGCCGGCGGGCAGGTCGTAGGTGTCCTGGTGCCACTGGAAGACGAGGTCGCCGTCCCCGTAGGAAGAGAGGAGCCGGTCCTCCTTGGCCGCCGGAAGGGGACGGATCGGCACGAAGCCGACCTCCTTGACCGGCGCGCGGTAGACCCGCTGGCCGAGGGCGCGCGCGAGGAGCTGGGACCCGAGGCAGATCCCGAGGTAGGGGATCTCCCGCTCCACGGCCTCTCGCACGAGCTCCCGCACGGTGGCGAGGTAGGGGTGACGATCGGTCTCGTCCACGTTCACCGTGCCCCCGAAGGCGATGACGCCCGAGACGGCGTCCAGGGGCGGCGGCTCGGCCCCCGGCGCCGTCATGTTCACCGTCAGGATGTCGCAGCCCGCCGCCGCGAGGGCTCCGGGGGCCACCCCGAAGGTCTCGTAGGCGTCGTTGCGGACGAGCAGCACCGGCCTCATGGGCCCCGAGTGTACGGGCTGCCGCGCCCTTCGAGGCGCGAGGGCGCGGGTCCCCTCAGCCGTGGACGGGACGGCCGCAGCTCGGGCAGAACCGCGCGTCCGGCTCCAGGGCGTGGCCGCATCCCGCGCAGAAGCGCGGCTGCTCGACCGACGACTCCGCACCGGCCTGCGGGGCCCCCTCCGGCGCGCCGGTCTCCCCTGGCGGCGAGGGTTGCGGCGCCGACGCGGCCGGCGCCTGGAACCCGACGGCCTTGATCGGCTCCGAGCCGGGTACGGTCGCCGCGGTCTCCGGCACGGCCTGCACCGTGGGCGGCTTCGGGGTCCGGCGTCGCGAGACGACGAGGAGTCCTCCGCCGACGACGACCACCGCGGCCGCGATGCCGATGACCAGCGCGATCGGGGCCCCCCCGCCGGCTGAGTCGGCCGGGGCGGCGGTCGGGGTCGCTGGCTGCTGCTGGGCGAGACGGGCGGCCTCGGTCTTCAGCTCCTGCGCCTGCCGGTGGGTCGGGGACACGGCGAGGACCTCGTCGAACTTCGCCAGGGCGCTGCGGTAGTCGCCGGAGAAGTAGGCGTCGAGCGCCTCGCGGTACGTGACGTCGACCGGGCCGAGCTCGTTCGCCACGCCGTTCTGCGCGAGCAGCTCGGCCACGATGGAGGCCGGGGTGATGAAGTTGAACGGCTGCGGCTCCCCGGCGGGACCGAAGCTGTTGACGCCCACGACCTCGCCGTCCAGGTTGACGGTCGGCCCCCCGCTCATCCCGCCGGACATGGAGGAGCTGATCTCGTAGACGGGGAACAGCCCGCCCTCGGTCGTCTTCTGGGCGTTGACCTGTCCGTCCTTGTAGGTGGGCTCGTACGTGGCGTCGGTGACCTGGTCGGTGGAGCCGGGGTAGCCGACGGAGAGCACGGGTGTTCCGATCGCGATGCTGGAGCCCGGGGCGAGGAGGACCGTCGGCATGTCCGTCGCCTCGATCTTCATCAGCGCCGCGTCGCCCTCGCTGAGGGGGCGGAAGTCCACCAGGCGTGCGCGATAGGCCTCGCCCGTCTCCAGGCCGCCGGCGGCGACCCCACGCTGCACGAAGATCTCGAGATCTGCGGCGGAGCCTCGCTCCTCACCCTCCACGCTCCACATCGCGTGAGCTTCGTTCAGCCAGTAGTCGAAGTCGCGCTTGTAGATGTAGCCCTGCTGGACGAGCCAGGCGACCGCCATCCCGAGCGCCGTGCCACGGGCACCCTCCTCGCCCGGGTCGACGCAGTGACCCGCGGTGACGATGTACCCGTTGGGGTTCACGGCGAAGCCCGTACAGCGCGTGGCCCACTCGAACGGGTATCCGTCGTTCACGTAGCCCTGGAAGAAGATGAGCTCCGAGGCCTTGGGGACCTTCACCCAAGCCCGCCAATGCTGCTCGAGGTACACGACCGAGGGCCCGACGATCGCGGCCGCTCGCTGCTCGGGTGTCGCAGGGCTCGGCGTGGTCTGCGCCGCAGCGGGCACCGTCCCGCACAGCAGGCCCGCCGCGAGGAACGCGATGATCTCTCTCGTCCGCCGTCCCACCTGGCCAACCCCCCTCTCATCCGGTCGGCCCATCCCGGCGGGCCGGCTCGCCCACATCGTAGCCGTCGGACCCCCAGGATGCGAAGCGGAGGGGACGTCCGTGGGCGGAGCGCGATACATTCCAGTACCCCATGGAGCTGCCACCGGAGCTCGCGAACCGACCGCCTCGACCGCCCGGCCACGAGCCGACGGCGACGCTGACGCTCGAGGCCTACCTGCGCCTGAAGGGCGAGCTCGAGGAACTCAAGACCTCGGGGCGCGCTCACATCGCCGAGCGCCTGAAGGCGGCGCGCGAGCACGGCGACATCCGCGAGAACGCCGAGTACGACGCGGCCAAGAACGAGCAGGCGCTGATGGAGGCGCGCATCCGGAACCTCGAGCGCATGCTGCGCGACCCCGAGATCATCGAGGCTCCCCCGGCCTCCGACGTCGTCGCGCCGGGCATGCTCGTCACCATCCGTCCCCTGGACGAGGACGATCCGGAGGACGAGACGTACCTCCTCGCCGAGCACGCCGAGGAGCGCGCCCCGGGGGTGCGCACCATCACGACGACCTCGCCCCTCGGGAGGGCCCTCCTCGGCAAGCGACTGGACGACGAGGTCGAGTACGAGGCGCCCGGCGGCGTCTTCCACTACCTGATCGTCGGGTTCGAGCCGCGCCGGTAGGGCGAGCCTCGCGCGCAAAA
>SIRV01000014.1 GCA_004366195.1 Actinomycetota bacterium | reverse complement strand
TCCTCCCGGTCCTCGATGAGCCCGCCCTCGACGAGCCGGTCCCCGAACTCGCGCATCTTGTTCCAGAACACGGTGTGGTACCAGTGCTCGACGTAGAAGTTGTGGTCCTCGATGTACGTGGCCACGGTCCGCGCGAGCCCCAGGTTCTGGTCGAAGGTCGCCCGGTCCTCCTCGGTCTGGAGCAGGTCGCGGTACTCACGGGTCAGACGGTCCCGCCGGTCCAGGATCTCCTGCTTCGGCCGGTCAAGGCTCTCGCCCCGCTCCAGCCGCTCGATGTACCCCGTGAGCGCGGCCCAGGGGACCGTGAGGTCGTCGATCCACGAGCGGTGGTGGTGGTAGAAGCCGGCGCCGCTCGAGAAGTAGAACCACGGGTCCTTCACCGACTCCATCGCGGCGACCCACTCCTTCCCCTTGGGGTCGGCCCGCAGCTCCTCCACGATCGCCTCCGGCGAGCCGCCCTTGCGGATGACGTCGGCCACGCCGAGCTCGATGGCCTTGGCCGCCAGCTTCTTCAGCTCGTCGTCGGGCCGGAAGAACAGGATGTCGGCCCCCGCCACCATCTGGGCGATCGTCTCGTCCTTGATCCCCGGGAACGCCTGCTTGCAGAACATGAACAGGTTGAGGTAGGCGGCGTACCCGAGGTTCAGCATCTCGAAGTGGTACTGCCAGGCGAGGAAGAGGCTGTCGATGGCGTCGCTGTACGCCTTCGTCAGCCGGTACCCGCTGGACAGGCCCTTGGCCTCGGTCACGATCGAGGCGTCCTCCAGGCGCTCCAGCCTGGGGACCTCGAGCTTCTGGAGGTCGCGGATCACGCCCTCCATCTTGACCTTCCACCGGTCGAACAGCTCGTTCCAGTGCTCGTAGTAGTAGCCGGCCCGCTCCATGAAGATGGGGACCCGCTCCTGGATCCGCTCCTCGGAGCTCGCGGGGATCGGCGTGATGTAGACGTAGCCGTTCAGGATGCGCTGCTCGATCCCGTAGGCCGGCGGGATCGCGAAGATGCGCGAGTTGTACTGGCCGAGCGCGAGGCGCCAGCACTCGTGCGTGATGGTGTCGAACGGGAACTCCGGCTCCGGGTGGTGCATCCCGTCCTGGAACCACATCACGCCGTCTTCCCACTCGCGGTTCTCCTCGGAGAACCGCAGGTAGTAGGGGTACATGCGCTCCCAGCCCTCGGCGCCCGGGGGCGTCTGGACCTCGAACGGACTCGGGAACCTGGGCTGCGCGACCCGCTCCTGCGTCGTGGCCATCTCTCCCCTCCTCACGCAGCTCGTGAACCGGACCTACCGAGCGACCCCGCGGGCCGGGCGCTCCCTCAGCACCTCCCCTCACCCGGGCGGCACCCGCGCGCGGATCACCCCCCCTCCACCGCCTCGTGGCCGATCATCCGATGGACCGGCACGACGTTGCCCACGAACCCGCACGCGGGGCACCACACGTGGAAGACGGACTCCTGGGACACCCACAGCTCCTGCACGAACGCCGTCGGGCCCTCCACGGAGGCACCGCAGCCGGGGCAGAACGAGAAGGGGACCCCGAGCTGACCGCTCGTGGGGGTGGCCCAGACGTACTCGCCGGGCGCCGCGGCCGGTCGGTCCGCGGACCGCCTGCGCGACCGCCCGTTGGGCTCCGGGGATGGGGTCCCCCGGTACTCCACGACCGGGAGCTCGGGCCGCTCAGGCACCGACGCCAACCTTCCTCGCTTCCTGGGCACGGCGGTACAGGGCCAGGATGTCGTCCTTCTGCGGGCTGTAGCGGGCGAAGCCGCCCTCGATCCACTCCACGATGAAGTCGTCCCCGGCGCCGAACTTGTTCCGCTCGCACGGCAGGTCGATGCGGACGTTCTTCGCCGGATCCCGGATGACGCCGAGCGGGTCCTCCCCCCGCTCCACCTTGGCGATGTTCTCGAACACCAGGCGGCGGAGCACCGCGATCCCGGCGTCCCCCTTCCCCAGGTGCTCCTTGGTCCGGTCGGCGATCCGGCCCTGCGTCACCCAGGCCATGATGTCCTGGCCCTCGATGTAGTCCACGATGTGGTTCCCGCGCTCGTCGAGCCACGGGATCTCGTAGGTCACCAGCCGATCGCCGTGCGGGGGCAGCTCCACGCCGCCGGGGTCGTGGCAGGTGTACAGCACGAACCAGGTCGTCTCGTCGTCGATCGGCACCCGGATCTGCATCTGGTGGGCTCCCCCGCCGCCGACCCGCATCATGTAGGGGAACACGAGGGGGTGTCCGACCTTCCAGTCGTCGTCCTCCTCGGTCTGACCCTCGAGCAGGCGACGCTTGATGATCCCGTGCTCGAAGACGTCGAAGGCGATCTTCACGTGGCGCCCCTGGAACGTCCGCCCCGCCTTGGCCCCCGTTCGCTCCTGCAGGAAGCGGAAGTAGCGGCCGTGGAGCCACTCCACGTGCGTGGGGTCCACGGCGTTCTCCATGATCTGCATGAAGTTGACGGGCAGGACGCAGTGCCCCACGTCCCGCAGGCCGTCCATGACGAAGACGTCGTAGCGCGGCAGGAGGGGTGCCGGCTCGGGACCGAGGTAGGCCCACAGCATCCCGCCGAGCTCCTCCACCCGGTAGGCGGTCGTGGTCACCCGCTCCTTGAAGGTGGCCTCCTTCGGCTCGGCCGGTTGCTCGAGGCACCGCCCCGTGTGATCGAAGAGCCACCCGTGGTACCCGCAGCGGATCCCGACCTCCTCGACCGGACCGTAGACGAGGGAGGCGCGCCGGTGAGGGCAGAGCTCGTGCAGGAGGCCGAGGTTCCCGCTGCCGTCCCGGTAGAGGACGAGGTCCTCGCCGAGCAGCCGGACCTTCTTCACCGGCCAGTCGTCGAGCTCGTGGGCGAAGGCGATCGGGTACCAGTAGCGTCGCAGCAGCTCGCCGAGGGGCGTCCCCTTGCCCACCCGCGTCAGTCGCTCGTTGCGCTCCTTCGACAGCACCTGGTCCTCCTTTCCTCCCGGTCGCTCCCCTGCCTACCGCTCCCCCGCGTCCACCCCGGCGTCCACCGCCGCGAGGGCCCCGACCGTCGCCAGCCACCACTCCGGCCACTCGCTGGGCGGCGGCACGTGCACCTCCTGCGAGCGGTTCCGGAACGTGACGAGGGCTTCCTTCCGCCCGCGGCGCAGCTTGACCCTGACCTCCTCGACGTTGTAGGGCTCGCCCGGGTCGTGCCCCAGCGCCCACGTGGCGAGGGCCCGCATCGGCCCCGAGTGGGTCGTGCAGAAGACCCGGTCCGCGTCGGGGTGCTCGTCGAGCACGCGGGCGAAGCCGGCCCAGAGGCGCAGGACCACCTGGGCGGGGGGCTCGAAGTGGAGCAGGGGCACCGTCATCCAGAAGTGGATCGGATCGCCCCCACCCTGCTGGGTCCGCCAGAACCGGTCCATCTCCACCAGCCAGAGCGGTCGGTCGCCGAGGGCCACCCGCTCGTACCGTTCCAGCGTCGCGTGGTACTCGCGGAAGGCCTGGGTCGGGTCCTTCGGCCCATCCCTCGTCCAGACCTGGAAGTTCCGGAACTCCTCGACCGGGATCGGGCCCGCCACCTCGGCGCTCCGGCCCCACAGGACGAGCCCGTCCTCGATCCCACGCCGCAGGTGCTCTGCCGTCTGGGTGGCGCGGGCGGTGGGCGCGCAGACGATCACCACGCGCTCGCCGTCGCGCACCCCCTTGGAGAGTTCGTAGCCGCGCCGATGGGATTGCCACGACCCCATCGGGGTGAGGCCCCCGTCCACCGAGTACCCCTGGGTCTCCCCGTGCCGCACGATGTGGATCTCGGCCACGAAGTCGTCCTTGGCCTCCGGGGGAGGGACGATCTCCTTGGTCTTGATGGTCCGAGCCCAGGCCTCGGTACCGCGCACCTCCGACCACGCAGGAGGAGGCTCGACGGTTGGCGGTCGGTTCTGCTTGGCGCGGAAGCGCCGCAGGTAGAGCGGGGTTCCATCCTCCTCCGGGATCTCCTGCGGCGCCTCCCGCTCCCGCGCGCGCCGCTCGAGGTAGCGCGCGAGGTACAGGGGCGCGTCGTGGCGCTCGGTCCGCGGCAACCGGACCTCGCGCCCCTCGCGCTCCTCCGTCCCCCGGCCCTCCGTGCCGTCCATGTCAGCTGTGCACCGTGAGGAACCGCGGGTTCAGGCCGCCCTCGTAGTAGAAGATGGCCCTTCCCATCTCGTCCTCGGTCCAGGTCACCGGCTCGCGGTCCGGGTCGACCCAGTACCCGCCGGTGAAAACCTCGTTCCGGTTCCCCACGGGGTCGAAGAAGTAGATCGTGTAGCCCCGCGTCACGCCGTGGCGCGTCGGCCCGACGGCGATGCTCACCCCGTGGTACGCGAGGATGTCCGCCGCCCGCCGGACGTCGTTCCAGTCATCCACCCAGAAGGCGAAGTGGTGCAGCCCTCCGTTGGGGCCCGTGATGAAGGCGATGTCGTGCGGCGAGTGGGAGCGCTCCATCCAGGAGCCCAACAGGTGCCCGTCCCGAGCGAGGAGCCGCTCGGTGAGGCGGAACCCCAGCACGTCGGTGAAGAACCGGGTGGTCGCGTCCACGTCCTCGGCCGTGAGGAAGACGTG
>SIRV01000013.1 GCA_004366195.1 Actinomycetota bacterium | reverse complement strand
TCTCCCCTGCCGCCTCGTTCACCAGCACCGGCACGCGGCGGTAGACCGCTCTGGTGAGCTCGGCGTCCCGGCGCGACCGAAAGACGGGGCAGGTGCGGGTGTTGGGGTTGATGAGCGCGAAGTCCTCGACCGAGAGGGTGAAGCGGCGCTCCTCGTCGGCGAGGTCGGCGACCTCGTGGGCGAAGAAGACGAAGTCCGCGCGGCGGCCGGGGCGCTGGCGACCGGCGAGCGTGAGGAGGCAGAACTTGTAGCTGTTGTGGACCGCCGGGAAGATGCCGTGGTTCTCGAAGTCGTAGAGGCTCACGAGCGAGCGGCGCTCGACCAGGTCGCGGAAGAAGTGCTTGGTCGTGTCGTCGGTCGCGATGCCCGAGGGGACGATCGCGCCGGTGCGGCCGGTCGGGCCGGTGAGGCTCCGCATCAGCTCGGCGAAGACCGCGTAGGTGTTGACGTCCCCCCGGCCGCAGAGGGGGTACCGCCCGCTCGCGCGCAGGAGTTGGCTCTCGCCGTCGGAGCGCCGGAGCGCCTCCCGCCACTCGGCGAAGAGCGCGGGGTCCTCCTTCTCGAGCTTGGAGATCAGGCGCTTGCGCTCCGCCGCGTTCCGGGCCCGGGCGATCCCGGGGTGGCGGGCCGCGAACCACTCCTTCTCCTGGAGCTTCACCCGCTCCCAGGGCGGGTTCCCGAGGACCACGTCGAAGCCGCCGGACCAGCCGGCCTCGGGGTCGGTCGGCTCCTCCCCGTCCGCCGGTACGCGGAAGACGGTGGGGAAGGCGAGGTGGGGGTGGAGGAAGCGGTAGCGCTCGGCGAGGGCGCGGACCTCCTCCTTCAGCCTGGGGTCGCCGCCCGCGGGGTCCGCGATCAGCCGGCGGAGCACGCCGTCGGTGAGGACCGGGGCGTCCGTGGTCTTCCGGATCACGAAGGCCGCGCACCAGGCGTCGGCGACGAGCTTGGCGTGGGCCGCCTCCTTCGCCCGCTGCAGGTCCTCCCAGGCCCGCTCCTTGGCGTGGAGGTCGGAGGCGGTCTCGGCCGGGAGCTCCTCGATGGCCGCCACGACCTCGGCCAGGGGCCTCGAGAGGTCGGAGAGGCCCGGGACGTGGGCGAGGACCTCCTGGCCCTTGCGCTCCTCGCGGTTCCGCCGCTTCAGCGCCCTCACGACCTCCTTGTCGTCGCCCTCGAGGACGGTGAAGGCCTCGTCGGGGATGCCCCCCTCGAGCAGGCGCGGGGTCGTGCCGAGGAGCGAGTTCCCGCAGACGATGTGGTGGTCCAGGAACGACAGCGGCCGGCCCGGGTCCACGGCCTCCAGCCAGAGGGAGACCTTGCAGAGCTCGACCGCCATCGGGTTCAGGTCGATCCCGTAGAGGCAGCGGGAGACCACGTCGCGGAGGGCGCGGCGGTGGGCCTCCGGCGGGGGCTCCTCCTCGCCGGTGCGCACGGCGGCCAAGCGCTTCGCGATCCGGTGGGCGGCGGCCACCAGGAAGTGGCCCGAGCCGCAGGCGGGGTCCAGGACCTTGAGGTCGAGGATGGCCCGCTCGGCATCGGGCCTGCGGGCGGCCTCCTCCAGGACCGGCTCCAGGGCCGAGTCGAGGAGGGCCGAGACGAGCGGGGTCGGGGTGTAGTAGCTGCCGGTGGTCTTGCGCTCGTGGCCGGCGGCCGTGGCGAGCCCGAACGTCGCGGCCTCCAGGCTGAGCTCGGGGTGGAGCTCGAGGAGGGACTCGTAGACGGAGCCGAGCTCCTCCGAGCCCATGTTCCGGTAGTCCACGGGGCGCAGCACCCTGCCGTCCGCGGTGAAGGCGAGGGCCCGGACGGCCTCGAGGAGCGCGCGGTTCGCGAGGCGCGCGGCGTCGAGGTCGGGGCAGGCGCCGGGGGAGAACAGGAAGCTCCCCATGCAGGGCAGGCCGAGCTCGGGGCAGCCCTCGTCCCGCCCCAGGCCGGCGAGGACCACCTTCAGGGCCTCGTAGAGGTCGGGGTGCTGGGTGAAGCCGCGCCGCCCGCCGGCCAGGGTCCGCAGGCGCGCCGTCGAGTAGTAGCGGGCGTAGCGCTCCCTGGCCTCCCGCGGGGTCTCCGGGGGGTGGAGCAGGTCCCGGTCCTCGGCGGCGAACAGGAAGATCAGCCGGTAGACCAGCCGGAGGAGCTGACGGTAGTAGTCCTGGGCGTCGAGCTCGCCCGAGCGCAGGCGCTCACGGAGCGCGGCGTTGTCGGGGTGGGAGAGGAAGCCCGAGCCGAGGGCCCGGATGGCCCGCTCCACGCCGTCCCGGAGGGTGTCCAGGGCCCGGGCGCCCTGGCGGCGGGCGGCCTCGGACCACCGCTCGAGGGGGCAGCCCTCGGGCCGGTCGGCCTCGAAGCGGCTCTGGTGGCAGACCAGCCAGAGCAGGGCGAAGTCCGAGTACAGCTCGCCCCGGAAGATGGCCTCGAGGTCGAACTCCAGGTACGCCTGGCGCGTGAGGGAGACGTTGTCGCGGAGGAGGCGGAGCACCCGGCCGTTGGAGACGATCCCCCACAGGGCCTCCCGGTCCCGGTTCAGGTACTCCTGGACCAGGGAGTGGGGGCTCCACCGAGCGGCGCCGGCCACGCCCCGCTCGCGCCGGTCGAGGTCGAGCCCCGCGCCGACCAGGTGGATCGGGACGCGCCGCCAGCGGTGGGAGATCGGGTAGTGCTTGCCGTCCACCTCGAGGCCCCGCGCGGGCTCGAGCCGACCGAAGCCGAGCTCCTGGAACAGGGGGGCGAGCCAGCGCTCCCGGGTGCGGCCGGTGCCGGGGTCGTTCGCATCCATCCGCCCGAGCTCGGGTTCGAAGGCCGCCCAGATCCCGACCAGTCGGCTCCAGCTCCGGCTGATGGCTTCGCCCAGGCGCTCGCGCGCACCCAGGTGGTAGTCCTCGGGACGCAGGCCGGGCAGCTCCCGGTCGCCGTCGGCGACCCGTTGGAGGAGCTCCGGCGGCAGCAGCGCCCCCTCGGAGCGGACCGCGGTGAAGGGGCTCGTGCGGCGGCGCATCAGGCCGACCCCCTCCGCGGGGGGAGCAGGACGTAGGCCCCGAGGACGTCCACGGGGAGCTTCGGCTCGACGGTCGTGCGGGCGCCGGTGGCCCGGGCGGCGCGGCGGACGCGGTCGTGGGCCTCGCGGATCTGCCCGGCCCGGCTCCGCGCGGCCTCCTCGAGGCGGGGGGTCAGGTGGTCGAGGCCCTCCACGACGCGCCGGATGAACTCGCGGGCCTGCTCCGGCGGGACGTTTGCGACGGGCTCGGCCTCGAGCAGGGCCTCGGCGCGCTCCGGCGGGAGCCAGGTCGGATCGTCGGGGGCTCCCTCGAAGGCGAGGACCCCCGCGTCCTCGGCGAGCTGCACGTGCGGCTCGCCGCCCCGGGTCCTCGTGGTGACGTCGAACCGGTATCGGAGCAGGAGCAGGGTGGTGCGCTGGCCGACCGCGTCGGTCCGGATGACCCCGCAGCGGCTCGCGATGGCGTCGCCCTGGGGGTCGAGGGCGGTGTCCAGCACGTACTGGGCCAGGGCCTCGACGAGTGGGTGGGTTCGGGTCAGGTGGACCTCGTCCTCGGTCCGCGGCTGGTCGAGGCGCGCCCGGATCGTGCCGTCCGCACCGAGCACGTCCCGGAGCGCCCGGGACACGCCGGTGAGGTCGATCGCGAGGGTGGAGTCGACGGCCGTCACGGTGGCGCCGAGACGGGGCAGCGCCGTGGTGAGCAGGCGCTCAACGTCGGCGGCGGAGCCGATCGCGGCCCGGACCTCCTCGAGCTCGCGCTGCACCTCTTCGGGCTTCAGGGACTCCTGGGCGAACATGGTGCGCGAGCGCTTCTCCCGTTCGGCAGCGAGCTCCCATCGGCGGTGGAGGTCCTCGCGCTTGGGGCGGAAGAACTCCTCGAACCCCGGCAGGAGCTGCTGCGCGTTCACCCCCGCCTGCTCGCGCAGGAGCAGCCCCTCGAAGATGGCCTCCATGACCGACTCGGGGTCCTCGGGGACCGGGACGGACACGCCGAGGTGCCGACGGATGGTCCGGCTCTTCCGCACCAGGACGTCGAGGACGATGCCGTCGATCGGATTGTCGCTCCCGTAGAAGGTGATGGTCCGCACCACCTTCCGCGTCTGGCCGTACCGGTCCACGCGGCCCTCCCGCTGCTCGTGCCGGGTGGGGTTCCAGGACAGGTCGTAGTGGAGCACGGCGTCGAAGTGGTCCTGGAGGTTGATGCCCTCCGAGAGGCAGTCGGTGGCGACGAGCACGCGGCGTTCGTGCTGGGCGAGGGCGAGGACCCGGGCCTCGCGCTCCTCGGGCGGCAGCGCGCCGGTCACCGGGGCGACCTCCACGTCCTTGCCGAGCCGGTCTCGGAGGTGCGCGGCCACGTAGTCGGCGGTGGCGATGAACCGGCAGAAGACGATGGGGCGGAAGCCGTCCCGGACCAGGTCCCGCACGAGCTCCGTGGCTCGCTGAAGCTTCCGGTCCTGGCCGCCGGCGAGCGCCTCGGCCTCCTTGGCGAGTTCGCGGAGCCGGCGGCGGTTCCGGGCGTCCTCGGTCTCCTCCG
>SIRV01000012.1 GCA_004366195.1 Actinomycetota bacterium | reverse complement strand
GGACAGCGGCCTGAGCTTCGATCCGGATGACCGCAGAGTCGACCGAAAGGAGGCCCAGGCCATAAGGAGGGTAGCGCCCAGCACGCTCGTACGCGAGGAGATCCGAGGGCTGTTCACGACCGGTGTGGAGGAAGGGACGAACATCGTCTCCGCCCTGGCCGAGCTCGGTCTGCGCTACGTCGCCCAGCAGGCGGTGGAACAGGAGCAGGCCGATCACCTCGGTCGCGACCGCTACGAGCGGACCGGTGAGGAGCACCGCGGGTGGCGCAACGGGTACGAGGACGCCCGGCTTTCCACCGGCGAGGGCCCGGTGCGGGTCCGCGTCCCCCAGGTCCGCGGCGGCGAGGAGCCCTACCGATCGCGGCTGATGGAGTTCCTTGCCGGCAACTCCGAGGTGCTGGAGCGGCTGGTGACCGAGATGTACGCGAGGGGGCTTTCCACCCGCGACGTCGAGGACTGCTTCCGTGATGCGACCGGGGAGCTGCTCATCTCCAAGAGCGCGGTCTCGGAGATCACCGATTGGCCGTGGGAGGACTACCAGGCCTTCTGCTCCCGCGACCCGTCGGGGATCGAGGTTGGAGTACCTGTTCTGTGACGCGATGTACGAGTCGCTCCGCCGCTTCGGGGCCAAGGAGGGGATCCTGGCCGCCTGGTGCATCACCTCGGACGGCCGCAAGGTCCTGCTGCACCTGGCCGTGGGCAACAAGGAGTCCGAGGCCTGCTGGACCGAGTTCCTCCGCCACATGGTCCGCCGCGGCCTTCGGATCCCCACCACCGTCACGGCCGACGGCGCCCCCGGGCTGATCAACGCCATCGGACAGGTCCTCCCCAGGAGCCTCCGGGTCCGCCGCTGGTACCACAAGATGGCCAACATGCGCTCCAAGCTCCCGGCTGAGGCGGCAGAAGAGGTCCTGGCCCACGTCCGATCCGTCAGCGACGCCCCCACGCTCGAGGCCGGAGCTGCGATGGCCTCCTCCGTGCTCGAGCGCTTCACCGACCGGTTCCCATCGGCGATGGCCTGCCTGGCCGAGGACCTGGAGGCCTCGCTCGCCCACGCCCGGGTCCCGGCCCGGCACCGCATCAACGTGCGGACCACGAACCTGCTCGAGCGCACCTTCGAGGGGGAGCGCCGGCGGACCAAGGTGATCCCGCGTCTGCTCGATGAGAAGGCCGCCATGAAGCTCGTGTTCGCGACGCTGATCCGGGTCTCCGATCGCTGGCAGCGGATACCGGTCTCCGACCTCGAACGGCAGCAGCTCCGGCTGCTCCGCCGAGAGCTCGGGATCGACCCCGAGCCGCGGAGCGAGAAGAGGGAGGTGCACCGCAAGAACAAGAAGGAGAGCGCGGCATGACTCAGGCCGACGCGTTTACAGGAACTTCAGGACTTGACCCCGAGGCCGCCCCGGGGGGTTCGGATCAGGGCGTAACGGGTCCTCGGCTTGGCCTCCCCGGCAGGCCATCCGCCAAGGGCGGCACCGGATCGCAGGTCCGGGGCCGGGATGGCTATGGGCGCACGTATGAGAAAGCCCACCTGCCTGTGACGGCCCGCTCGGTGACGAGCAGCACGATGCCGACGCCCAGGAGACCCCAGGAGATGCCCGGCGCCCACACCTGGAAAGCGAACGCAACCGCGGCACCTCCGATCGTCAGCGCTTCGCTCCAGAGCAGCACCCGCCACGCGAGCAGCTTCGGACCTGAGGGTCGTCGTGCCCCTTCGGGGTCCGGGCGGAGGCTCTCGACGCGGGTGCCAAGCGCGGCGATGAGCCCACCCGACAGTGCCTGCCCCACGAAGTACCCGGGACTCCGTCCCGTCGGAGGCAGACCGAGCGCTGCGGCCGAGCAACCCGCGACGAACGCGACCGCGTAGTCCCTTCGGCGCCGTGCCCCCCGAGCGAGCGAGAGGAGGACCAGCACCGCGCACGCCAAGAACGCGGCGTCGCCCATGAGCCCAGGGGCGATCCACCCCGCTACGGCAAGCACACGTCCACCTCGGGATCGGGATGGCACAACCTGTTCGCTCCGTAACCGACCAGCGCAGCGGCGGCCGCGGCCTTGATCAAGGCTCGCAGCAACGAACCCTCACGCCCCGGCAACCGACCGAACCACGGCGCCCCCGTGTGCGGGTTGCGGGGCCCTCCGAGGGGGAACGGGCGGGGCCGATCGTCCGGTCCGGGCTCCTCGCCCCACCCGGGCCACCGCCTGCGCCCTGCCTCGTCGAGACCGCCGGCGCACACCACCCCACCCGCCACCAACCCAACCACGCATGTCGGCGCGGCAGGCGTGGTCGCCTGGTCCCGGACCACGCTCGTCACCGCGGCGCACCCGGCCGGCACGGTGAGGATGGAGGGGGAGCGTCGATCGCCCGAGGGGAAGGACTCGGGCGCATCCCCCAGGCAGTCGGGCACGAGGAGGACGCGCTCGCGCCCCTCCCACCACGGGGTCGGGCCCTCGCGCTCCTCCGCGAGGATGCCGAGGTACGCGTCGAGGTAGCCGGGCTCGCCTCCCGCCGGTCGCTCGAAGATCTCCCCCGGGTCCCCGAGGTCCTCCGCCTCGTCCTCCCCCTCCTGGCACGGCCTGCCGCAGCTCCGAGGGGAGCCACCCTCCTTGGGGAAAAGCAGCCCGCTCGGATCGGAGAAGGTGACCGGGTCATCCAGGGCGTAGGCGTAGCGATTGAGCGAGAGGGGGAGCTCCATCTCCCCGGCAAGCGGGTCCGGGCAGGCGAAGCGGGAGAGGGAAGGCACGTACCACCGCGCCGGGGTCG
>SIRV01000011.1 GCA_004366195.1 Actinomycetota bacterium | reverse complement strand
GCCCCGAGCAGGGCGACGCCCAGCACGAAGAGCGCGCCCCCGAGGGCCGTCGCGGGCTCCGAGCCGGCCACCCGACCGACCGCGATCGCCCCCGCGCCCACCGTCACCAGACCCAGCTGGAGCCGGACGAGCCACGCGGGCGGCGCCGGGGACGCCGTGAGCGCGAGGACGAAGTTCTGCATCGCGCCGGAGATGGCCGTCGAGATCGCGCCGGCCAGCGCGAGGTGCAGCGGGAGCCACAGCCCGATCCGGAGGCGCTCGGGCAGGAAGAGCGAGACGGCCGCGAGCGTGAGCCACCCGCGCGCGAGCGTCATCGCGGCCCGGCTCGTCGCACGGGGTCGCGCGATGCCCGTCCGAGCGGATCGCGCGCTCCCTTCGCCGCTCACGCCGCCGCCCCCGTCCCCGCCGCGCACCGAGCGGCGTCCGCCAGGTCCTCCTCGGCCGCCTGGAGCACGAGGGCGGGGTAGATCTCGAACTCGTAGCCCTCGGCGTGGTCGGCCACCGCCCGCACCAACGCGGTCCCGTCCCCCGCCGCGAGGGCCGCCTCGACCCGGTCGTCGAGCCCGCGCCCGACCTCCGACAGCTCCTCCAGGTCGAGCTCCCTCGCCAGGTACGCGACGGCCGGCCGCTCCGCGGCCACGTGGTCCCCCCACGAGATCCGCAACGCGTCGAGATCGAGCTCGTCCCCGGACGCCGCGTACGCGTCGGCCACGGCGGCGAGCGTCAGGTGGTCGTCGGTCAGCCGGTCGAAGGGCGGGATGGCCGGGCAGCCGCAGAAGTCACACATGGCTCCTCCTCCGTGAGCGCAGGCGCGTCCGCGCCGTGTCCAGTAGGAACAGGAGGATCGCCGCGACGTTCGCGAGGCCCGTCCAGCGCAGCGCGCCCGGGACGCCCGCGAGGTCGCCGACGACCCTCGCGACGAGCGAGGCGTGGAGCAGCGCGAGGGGCGCGTAGGCGCTCGGCGCCCACGCCACCTCGAGCCCGAGCACGGCCGGGAGGATCACCGGTGCGTGCGCGAAGACCATCGACATCACGAAGCCGAGGAACAGGCGTGGAGCATCGCGTCGCGGACCAGCCCGACCCGCTCCCCGGCCGCGAGCCAGAGGGCGCCGGCGACCCCGAGCCAGCCGTAGCCGGCGAGGAGCGCGAGCGCCATGAAGCGCGTGAGTCCGCCCGTGCTCACCGTCCGCCGGGCGACGTCGTTCGCCGCGAGCCAGAGCGCGAGGCCGAGGAGGGACGCGCCCACGACGCGGAGCCCCGCCCCGAACGAGGCGAGCGAGACCCCGAGCCCGAGCAAGAGCACCAGCAGGGCGGCCACGAAGCCCGCCCGAGCCCGGCCGCCCAGGCCCCGCAGGCGCGAGAGCTCCAGCCGCTCGGCCGCGATCGTGACGACGAGGAAGCCGGCGAGCCAGGGCACCGCGCGGACGACCGACCCGGTGCCCCACCAGACGAGGACGGCGCCGACCCACAGCGCGCCGCCGAGCGCGAGCGCCGCGCCGTGCGGCGACGGCTGGGACGCCGCCAGACGGACGAGCACCAGCGCGAGGACGACCCCGCCCGCGAGCAGCAGCCCGCGCCCGAGGCCCACCGGCGCCCCCGCGAGGAGCGCGAGGGCCCCGAGGGCGGCGGCGAAGGGCGCCGCGAACGCCCACCACCACCCGCTCGCCACCGCGCGCTCGAGGGCGATCAGCGCCCCGAGCGCGCCGAGGGTCGTGAGGACGCCGTGGTGCCCGATCACCTCCCCGTTCCCGGTCGGCAGGCGCCAGCCGATGCGCGCGAGCGCGCCCCAGAGCGCGGCGAGGAGCAGCAGCCCGACGATGCCGAGCCCCGCGCCTCGCAGCGCCCGCCTCATCGCCGCGCCTCCCGCACCCGCGCCACGCAGAGCTCGGGCCCGACGAACGGCCGCAGGTCCACCGCCGCCCGCGCGCCGAGCGTCTCGAGCGCTCCCCGGAGCAGCCCGAGGTGGACCGAGCAGACGATCTCGGGGTGCTCCTCGGCTACCTCGCGGAACGGGCACGCGTGCAGGAGGATCTCGGTGCCCCGGCGGAGCGGCCGCGCCTCCGGCTCGAACCCGAGATCCCCGAGGAGCTCGACGACGCGCGCCGTGGCCGCCTCGAGCGAGCCGTCGCCGTCCCCCGGCCCGACCTCGCTCCGGCCCCACGCCCGACCGGCCTCCACCATGCGCTCGGCGATCCGCGCCCGCGAGCGCGCGAGGTGGTCGGCGAGGACCCGCGACAGCAGCAGGTAGCCGGACTCGGGCTCCGGCGCCGCCCGGTACCGGACCCGCGGGCGCCCGGGGCGCCCCTCGCGCTCGACCTCGCGCTCGATGAGCCCGGCGCGCTGGAGCACGGCGAGGTGCGCCCGCACGGTGTTGCGGTGCAGCCCCACGCGCTCGGCGAGCTGATCGACGTCGAGCGGGCCGGCGTCGCGCAGGGCGCGCAGGATCCTCGGCCGGCTCGAGCCGGCCAGGGCGCGCCGGCGCAGCTCCTCCGAGAGGGCCGCCGGCCG
>SIRV01000010.1 GCA_004366195.1 Actinomycetota bacterium | reverse complement strand
CGCTCGGGCGAGGTCGGACACTGCCACCCCGGCGTGGCCTTCGAGGGCCACCCGGCGCCGCCCCCGACGGCGGGGGAGGGGCCGCCCGGCGAGGTCCTCGCGGAGGAGGTCGCCCTGCGCGAGGGGCGCGCCGCGGCCGAGGTCGCCCTCCCGCGCCGCGGCGCCGTCCTGCTCGAGACCTCCTTCGACCCGCGCTGGCGAGCGAGCGTCGACGGGCGCCCCGTCCGTACCTGGATGCTCGCCCCGAGCTTCGTCGGCGTCCTCGTCCCGCCCGGCCGCCACCGGGTGGCCTTCGCCTACGAGCCCTTCCCCCGCTACGATCTCGCCCTCGCCCTCGGGGCCCTCACCCTGCTCGCCCTGGCCCTCGCGCCGCGCCTCCGTCGCCCGTTGTCGCGACGGGCTCCGGCGGGTACCCTCGGTGCGCCGCAGACAGCAGGGGCGCCGCGAGGCGCATGATCCCGTCCGGGTACCTGCCGAGGCGAAGGTGGTCGGCGTTCGCGCGCGCCTCCGCGCTGCCTGCGGAGGCGTGTTGCATCCGGGAGGCGCGATGCCGAGCACCGAGAAGATCGAGAAGGTCGCGGCCCTGAAGGAGCGGATCGAGGGCTCCCAGGCGCTGCTGCTCACCGAGTACCGCGGCCTGTCCGTCCACGACGCCACCGAGCTCCGACGCTCCCTCGCCGACGAGGCGCGGTTCACCGTCGCCAAGAACACCCTGCTCCGGCGGGCGGCGGCCGAGGCCGGCGTGGAGGGGCTCGAGGACCTCCTCCGCGGCCCCACGGCCGTGGCGTTCGTCCGGGGCGACGTGGTCGCGACGGCCAAGCGCCTGGTGGAGGCGGCGAGGAAGTTCCCGTCCCTCGTCATCAAGGGCGGGTTCATGGAGGGCAAGGTCCTCAGCGCCGAGGAGGCCCGGGCCCTCGCGGAGCTCGAGTCCCGCGAGGTGATGCTGTCCAAGGTCGCGGGGATGCTGAAGTCGGAGATGTCGCGGGCCGCGAACCTGTTCCAGGCGCTCCAGAGCCGCTTCGTCGGGCTCATGGAGGCCCTGCGGGACAAGAAGGAAGGGACCGCCGGGTCCACGGACGAGTAAGGGGTGAGTGGGATGGCCAAGCTGAGCGCGGACGAGCTGCTCGAGCAGTTCAAGGAGATGACCCTGCTCGAGCTCGCGGAGTTCATCAAGAAGTTCGAGGAGACCTTCGACGTCAAGGCGGCCGCCGCCGCGCCGGTGATGATGGCGGCGCCGGGCGCCCCGGCCGCGGCCGGGGGCGAGGAGGCCGAGGAGAAGACCGAGTTCGACGTGGTCCTCACCTCGGCGGGCGACAAGAAGATCCAGGTGATCAAGGAGGTCCGGGCCCTCACGAGCCTCGGCCTGAAGGAGGCCAAGGACCTCGTGGACAGCGCGCCCAGCACCGTCCTGGAGAAGGTCAACAAGGAGACGGCGGAGAAGGCCAAGGAGGTCCTGGAGGCCGCCGGCGCCACCGTCGAGATCAAGTGACGGGCGCGGCGGGGGCGGCGCGCCGACGCGCCGCCCCCGCCGTCCGGCGGATGCACGCCGCGAACGGAACGTGTACGATGCCGTGACGCGAAACGAGACACGGGGGGAGGCGCAGATGCCATGAGCGATGCCCGCACGTTCGGAAGGCGGCTGCGCGAGACCCGCCTGAAGGCCGGGCTCTCGCAGTCGGACCTGGAGGAGATCTCGGGGATCCCGAAGGCTCGGTTGTCTCGGTACGAGAACGGCCACGTGGCCCCCTCCATCCAGACCCTGGAGCGCCTGGCGCGTGCGCTCGGTGTGTCCGAGGCCTCGCTGCTCGACGATCAGCGCGCGGTCATGGAGGACTTCGTGAGCACGCTGCAGCAGCGGGGGGTCTCGTTCACCTCCAGCGAGCAGGCCGTGGCCCTCGGCAACGCCGTGGCCGACATCCTGCAGGCCTTCAGCGGCGGCTCCAGGACCGCGAAGGCGACCGATCCGCAGCTCGCGGGGGCCGTGGCCTCGGTCCGCGAGTGGCTCGGCGACCGGGCCTAGGCGGATCCACCCACCACCCGGACCGGCCGGCGCGCCGGTCCCGGCGCCGGCACGACGAGCGTTCCGGCGCAGCCGCCGGGTAACTCCGAGGGTGTCATCCCGTCGAGCGCGCGGTTGACCGCGCGGGGCTCAGGACCAGATGTCCTCGGTCCGCCAGATCTGCTCCCCGTCGCGCCCATCCTCGGACGGCGTCCGCGCGGGTCCGGGCGCGGCGGCGTCCTCGCGGCCGCGCGAGCGGCGCGGCTCCTCGGCCCGGTAGCGGTAGGCGCCCGCGTAGTAGTACCCGCCGTAGGTGGCGTCGTACGTGCGGGCCCGGTCGGGGTCGAAGTCGTTCAGCACCCCGCCGATCACGTTCCCGCTCACCTGCTCCAGGTGGTCCCGGAGCTGGCGGAGGGCCCGTCGGGACGTGCTGGCGGCGTCGGCCGCCAGGAGCAGCGGGCCGGGGCGGCTGGCCGAGCCGGAGTCCGCGCGCGCGCCGAGG
>SIRV01000009.1 GCA_004366195.1 Actinomycetota bacterium | reverse complement strand
CACGCTGAACCCGCAGCACCCGGTCGCCGCGATGCTGATCGGCTTCATCGGCGCCTCCCTGGAGCAGGCGCGACAGGAGCTCGCCGAGGAGTTCCGCCAGCGACGCGACGAGCGGGAGTTCAAGGAGCTCCAGCGCCAAGCGGACCGGATCGCACGGGTCCTGAACGAGGACCTCGCGGAGGTGCGGGAGCGCTTCGCCGAGCTCGCCGCCCTCCGCCGCCGGGGCAACGTCTCGCGCGCTGGCGCGCAGCCGGCGGGGGAGGAACCCGAGGGGTTCGCGGAGGGCGGCGAGGAGCCCGGGATCCTGGACGAGATCGAGCCGCCGGGAGAGGCGGAGGCCGCGGCGTCTGGGCGCGAACCCCCCGACATCGCTCGCCGCGGCGAGCCGGACCCGACCGGCCCGGACCGGGTTGGGCCGCGGGGCGGTGAGGGCGGACGTCGGCGGGCGCGGGGTGGGCTCCGGGTGGAGTATCGCAACCTGGGGGAGGACGAGGAGCGGGGGCGCTACGACTCGGCAGAGAAGGCGGTCCTGATCAATCTGGACCACCCCATGGTGGCGGCCGCCCGGGACGCCCTCGGCATCGACGACCCGGGCTTCCTGCGCCTCGGTTACGAGATCGCGTTCACGACCTACGCGCTCGGGCTGGCCCGGGAGCTGCTCACCAAGGACCCCGAGCTGACCGGGGACGACGTTCTCTTCGAGGTCCGCGACACGTTGCGCCGCGTCACCCGGCGCGCCGCGATCCTGTACCGGAGGGCCGGAGGGTGAGTACCGACCATCGTCGGTCCGGATGGCGCGGTACACGCGCAGCTCCCGGATGAGGATCACGCTGGAAGAGCTCGGTCACGCGCTCTTCGGGCACGCGTTCGGTGCCTGGTACTGGGTGCCGAATCGGCAGACCGTACATCCCAAGCTGCTGACCAGGTGGGACCCCGAGCCCGGTGACCACCCGTTCGTCCTGATCCGGGACCACACGGGGGGGCCGAGCGTCCCCGTGCGCGCGAGAAGCCTCAGCGACAGGACCGGGGCTCCGCACGGAGCTCACCCACCCGATCATGCGCGGACCTGCAAGATCCGCGACGACGGTCGGATCGTGAGGAGGGCCTGGGCGCTCAGCACCGAGGCCCTCTCGTCGAGGAACTTCTCGTGCCGTGAGCCGGATGACAGGCTCGACGCGCTCAGGCGCATCCTGGGGGTCGGGTGATGGCGACCACGCTCGATGAGCTTCGCGAGGAATACCGCGCCGAGAGGATCGGCCCCGCTATCCTGGACGAGGTGCGACGTGCGGTCCATGACGTCGTTCGTCGATATGACCCCGCGATCTACGGTGGCTCCGCCAGCTGGGACCATGCGGAAGAAGACGTGACCCAGGGCGTGGTCGTGGACCTGCTCCTCGCCGAGGGTCAGCTCGACTACATCATGGCGACCGCGCTCACGCTCGACGACGTCCGGAACCTTCTCCGGTTCCAGGTCAGGCGGTACCTAACGAGGAACCGACGGCGGACCGTCGTCGACAACCTCCTGGACCGGGCGAAGAGGTTGCTGGCGAAGCCGCCCTACGAGGAGGTGGCTCCGGGACGTTACGGGTTCCCCGGGGACGCCGATCCGCGGCCGCCGACCGACGCCGAACTCCAGGCGGCAGCCCGGGCGGCAGCACTCGTTCCCCGGGTCTCCCCGCCCAAGGGCGAGCGTGCCCCGGTCGTATACACGGGTGAGGCCCTCGCGGCTTTGGTGGAGGCCGTGGCCAGGTCTCTCCCGGCGGGGTTCTCCCCCTCGGAGCTCGGGAAGATCTTGGAGATCGTCTTGACGGATTGGGTCGCAAGCTTCCTTTACGAATTCGAGGACGTTCACAGGCGTGAGGAGGAGCGCCCCGGCCCAGAGGAGGAGGTCGCATCACGAGCCGCCATGGAGGAGATCGTGGAGCGATGTTCGCCGGAACAGCTCTTGATCATCCGGCGGAAGCTCGAGGGGGCGTCGGATGAGGACATCGCGCGGGAGCTCGGCGTGAGCCGCCCGACCGTGCATGCGAAGAAGCAGGCCGCGTTCGACGCCCTCAGGGATATCCTGGGCGGGCTTGGGGACGGGCCTCAACGGGAGGCGATCGCCATGCTGTCCATGCGTCTAGCGACCCTCCCTCCCGGAAGCCTGGGAGGGGCCGATGCCTAAGGCCTCGGGTGCGGAGCGTGGGTGGCTGCGCGATGCCCTCGGGCAGGCCCGTGCTCGCCCTCCCATGCCCTCGCCCGAAGACTCGGAGTGGCCGAGCTGGCCGGAGCCTGGCGAGTTCAGGGTAGCGACCCCGATGGATCGATCCCCCGGCGAGCGTGCGCGGATGGTCCTCCTGTTCGAAGTGGAGCTCGGCGACGATCCCTGGGTCAACGCGTTCCTCGTGGGGGACACGGTCGACGTAGCAGCGGCCGCTGATGTGCGCCTGGAACCCGAGGAAACGGGGCTGCCCTTCCCCGCACTGGTGGAGACGGACGTCCCGGGCCCGCTGTTCCTCGTCCAGCTCGGCCCGCCACTCGGCCGCGTCGAGCCCGAACTGCTGGACCGGCTCATGCGGGTAGCGAGCGGCGAGGCCGATCCCTACCTGGACCCGCGCCGGGGCCTCCCGCTGTTCGATCGTCGCGACGCCCGGTGGGCGTGGAAGGATCGGGAGCTCGCGGAGATGCACGCGTTGGCGTATCCGTGCATGGCCGCCGCGCTCAGGTCCCCGGCGGGAGGCTCGGTGCTCGTCGACCCGGAGGTGATGTCGTGGGTGGAGCGAGCCCCCGGGGAGGTCGAGGCCGTCCGTCGGCTGGTCTCCGTTCTCTCGTCGGCTGGGGGGCGTGGTCCGGGTGAGCTCGAGGCGGTCTTCGCCACGACCTCCGGTGCGAGGTCCTTCCGACAGCGACTGCAGGCGCTCGGGCCCGACGCGTGGCGTGCGATCGAGCCTGCGCTCACGAAGGGGCTGGGTCATTCCCGCGCAGGAATGGCTGCGGCGCGGTGGCGCCCCGATTGGCCGACGGCCGGCTGGAGGGCGCTCGAACGACGCATCGCTGCCGAAGCCGCTGCGCGGGGCGCCCGATCCTTCCGCGTCGTGACCCGGGGGCAGCGGACGCCGAACGGCGTCCAGGCCGCAGCGGGCGTCGTCCGGGATCATTCCCCCGGGGGCGCGGGGATGGCTTCGCCGAGGATCCATGCGTTGGAGGTCGAAGGGATCGGTCTGGTGCAGGTGAGGGCGGAAGCCATCGTGGGGGAGGATGCGGCATGAACCACGGCCCTCCCGGCGGGGGATGGTCGGCTCCCCTGCAGCGCTGGCGGGTGAGGAACTTCAAGTCCATCGCGGAAGCCGATCTCGAGCTCTGCCCCCTCACCTTGCTGGTCGGCCCGAACTCATCGGGGAAGACGAGCTTCTTGCAGTCGTTGCTCCTCGTCGTGCAGGCCGCGCAGGGAGGGGCCGAGGGCCCGGCGCTTCCGCTCAACGGGCCGCTCGTGTCGGCCGGTCGGTTCGAGGATGCTCGGTCCGCCGGGAGCAAGGAGCCGATCGGCGTGGGGGGCAGGTTCCGATCCGAGCGGAGAGCCTGGTGGCGGGAACGCTACGAGCGTCTGGGCTCGCGGGCACGGCGCTGGCTGGGGGGCGAGACGGGGCCCGTCATCGACTGGTGGGCCGAGTTCGACGCCCCCGCGCCGGAGGCAGGGCCCGGGACCGCGGACCTGCGGGCGTTGGGGTTCGGCTCGGAGCAGCCGGAGGAGGATGCGGGAGGCCAGATCCGACTGACGGCGGAACGCCGAGGTTCGGGGGAGATGGAGGAGGACCGGATGCGGTTGCGGATGGGGCTGCTCGCCGCACCGGTCCGCGAGGAGTTCCGGACGGGCTTCACGGGCTGGTTCGACGTCGAGGGCCAGCGCCTCCCCGTCCGAGGGCTCTGGGTCCGAGCTGGGTTGCCGCACGGGTTCCTCACCCCTCGCACGCTCGGCGAGGTCGCTGCGATCACGTGGGTGGAGGCCCGGGGCGTGCGTCCGTTCTGGGCCGCGCCGCTCGGCGTGGGCGTCGGCACCGGCGTTCCCGGACCCGCCCGTGAGCGAACCCCCGATCGGGGCGGGGAGGAGCTCGAGCGGCTGGCTGCCCGGGCCGCGGGCGAGATCTCGAAGTGGGTGGTGGAGAGGGACCGGGGAGTGGATCTCCCCCGGTTCTTGTCGGCGGTGCGAGAGCGCCTCTCCATCGAGGAACGGACGCTCCTTCGTGAGTATCGTGAGGAGATGGTCCAGGCGATCGCGGAACGCCTCGAGATGTCCGAGGAGGTGTACCTGCCCCCCGATCGACTCCTGTCGCAGCGTCTGTTCGACGCGGCCTCGGAGGTGCACTCCTTCCTCCGGGAAGGCGTCGTGTACCTCGGCCCCCTGCGTCAGGATCCGCAGGTCGTTTACAAGACCGCACCCGCGGCGATGGCCGGATTCATCGGGACGAAGGGCGAGTACACCGCCGCCGTCCTCCACACCTTCCGGGGCCGGCAGGTGGCAGGCTTCGACGAGCACGGCGAGCCCGAATTGGAACCGCTTTCGGAGGCGGTGAGCCGTTGGGCGAGGCGACTCGAGATCGCGGACGAGGTGCAGACCACCGACCTAGCTCGGCTCGGTATCCAGATCTCGGTTCGTCGTGGGAGCATCGGCCCCATCGACATCACGGGCGTCGGGGTCGGCGTGAGCCAACTCCTCCCGGTGATCGTCATGTGCCTCACCGCTGAACCGGGTAGCCTGATCCTGCTGGAGCAGCCCGAACTCCACCTGCACCCGGCGTTGCAGCAGCGGCTCGCCGATTTCCTGCTGGCCTGCGCCCGGAGTGGCCGACAGCTGATCGTCGAGACCCACAGCGAGTACCTGGTCTCGCGGCTCCGACGCCGCATCGCGGAGGACGACACGGATGAACTCGTGCGTAACGTCGCGCTGTACTTCGTCGAACAGGTCGACGATCGGTCCCGGTTCAGACGGGTGCCGGTGAACGAGTACGGGGCCGTCGAGGAGTGGCCGACGGGCTTCTTCGACCAGGCGGCGACCGACTCCCACGCCCTCCTCGAGGCGGGCCTCGCCAAGCGGGCTCGGCGAGGTGACCTTGACTAAGCGGTGCCGGGAGGGGGGCGTCGGTGCGGGCACGCGCGCGGGGCGATCGACAGCATTGACGGCTGAGGATCGAAGGCGCCTTCCTTTTGGTGATGCAGAGCACACCGAGGTGTCGGTTCCGGCCGCCGCGCACGACCATCCGACCACGTCGGACGAACCGCGACGTCTCACGCCCGGTGGAGAGGACCGCAGGAGCTGACATGGGCGACCGTACCGCCGCCGTCTTGGAGCACCCCGATGACCAGCCCTACCTCCCGCGCCTGTCGGGCGCCGGTTCCCTCAGGCGGGAGCTCGAGGCGGTCCTCGCCAAGGCGGAGCCGGACACCCCGCCCGCCGGCTACCGGCGGCTGATCCTGGAGGAGAACGCGGCGGAGAAGCGTTCCGCCTCGATGCGGCTGTGGACGTGGAGGCGCCTCAAGGTGCGGTACCTCCTCGATCCCGGGGTGCCGGACTTCCGCGCCTTCCGCGGGGCGTGGGACGAAACGTCGGATCCGGGCGAGCGCGGACTCCTCGCGTTCCTGATGATGGCGAGGACCGACCGCCTGTTCCGGGAGGTGGTGACCGCGGAGATCAGCCCCCTCCTGGCCGCGCCGGGAAGCGCCGTGGACCCCGGGGCCGTGCGCGAGGCCATCGAGGAGCGCGCCTTCCGAGCGGCACGACCCTGGAGCCGGAGCGTGATCGAGGGCACCGCGGTCCACGTGCTGAGCGCCTGCAAGGACTACGGGCTCCTGGAAGGGGCAACCTTGAAGCGGACCGTCGCTCCGCGACCCGGGCCGGCGACGGCGTCGTTCGCCGTCAGGTTGGCCCGGCTCGAGGGGCTCGGCGACCGCCGGGCTCTGGAGTCCCGGTGGTTCAAGCTGTTGGGGTTGGACCTCGACGGGGTCCTCGAGCTCATGCACCGGGCGGCGAGGACCGGCGCCCTGTGGTTCCGGTTCCAGGCCGACGTGGCGGAGATCGGCCTCCCGGAGGCGGCGGGGGTGGGACCGTGAGGCGGACGCTCGAACAGGCGCTCCAGGACCTCCGCGCCCAGGTCCGGAGCTGGGCCAGGGGCGAGCAGCGACCCGAGCTGAAGATCTTCGTCTACCCTCCCGAGTGGGAAGCTCTCATGCTCGCGCGGCTGTCGGCGTTCGCGGAGGGATGCGCCGCCGACGGGGAACCGGTCGACCTCCGGGACGTCGGTGCGGGCTTCCTCCGAGAGCTTGAGTCCCGGGAGGGGCTCCTGGAGCAGCTCGCATCCCTCGAGCGGGCCGAGCTCCTGCACGACCTGGGCTGGCTCGCGTCCGAGTACCTGAGGCGAGCCATCACCGAGCCGCTCTCCGGCGACGCCGTCTGCCGGCTGCTCACCAACACCGGCAGCCTGGGGACCTTCGTCTCGTACTCCGCCGTGGCCAGTGAGCTCGCCGGCCCCGGTCGGGCGCCGGCCGTCGTCCTCGCGTTCCCCGGGGACGCGGACGAGCGCTCCCTAAACCTGCTTCGCTTGAGGGTGGATACCGACTACCGCGTGCCGAGGATCTGAGCCTGGGGTGGGAGAGGAGCCGCGAGGGATGAAGATCAAGGACATCATCGTCCGGGACCTGCGGGACGAGCCGCAGCCCACGGTCCGCGTCTACGAGGACGCACAGCTCAAGACCGACTTCTCCGAGTACGTCCTCACCGACGGCCTAGCGCGCCAGTTCGACGAGGTCCTGTCGAGGATCGTGGAGACCGCGAAGCCTGCCGCGCCGGGAACGAACAGCGTCGGTGTCTGGATCTCGGGGTTCTACGGGTCGGGGAAGTCGCACTTCGCGAAGGTCGCGGGCCACGTCCTGGCGGACACGCCCATCGACGGCCGCGGTGCCCGCGACCGCTTCCGCGAGCTCCTCCATGCCGGGCGACCGCCGCACGAGCGGCTCCGCGAGCTCCTCCAGGAGATGGAGAACTACGGGCTGTCCGCGACGGTGGTCCCCTTCGACATCCAGACGACCTATTCCCCCGAGGACCGGAACGTCGCCATCACCTTCCTCCGCGCCCTCTACCGCAGGCTCGGCCTGTCGTCCCTGATCCCCTTCGCCGAGCGTGAGCTCGAGCTCCAGCGGACGGGCCTCTATGCGGAGTTCGTGCGAGCCTTCGAGGCCGAGACGGGCCGCGACTGGGAACAGCAGAAGCACCTCGCCGGCTCGCTCTCGGATGTCGCGCGCTGCCTCGCGAAGGTGTCCGCGGAGAAGAGCGCGGACGAGTACCGCGACGACCTCGCCTTCGAGCAGAACGCGGCCAAGGGCATGACGATCGAGGACGTCACGAGGCGTCTGGTCCGCTGGCTCGACGGCGTGGAGGGCGATGGCTCCGGGCCCCACCGACTCGTCTTCGTGGCGGACGAGGTGGGGGCCTGGGCAGGCGGCCACGGCGATCGGATCGAGCAGGTGCGGGGGTTCGTGGAGCACCTCGGCGTCGTGGCCCAGGGGCGCATCTGGCTCATCGCGACCGCCCAGGAGCGGCTCTCGGACGTCGTCCAGCGGGCCCCGGAGATGGACGGCAGGGTGCTGAGGGACCTCCAGCAGCGGCTCGAGGCCCGGTTCCGGACCAACGTCCACCTGGAGTCGAGCGAGGTCGGGACCGTGATCGAGGAGCGGGTCCTCGAGAAGAAGGCGAGTGCGCGCCCCCAGCTCGAGGCGCTGTGGCGACGCCACGAGGCGCAGCTGGCCGGGATCGCCGCCCCTCCCGGGGTGGAGGTGGGCGGGAACTACCCGGCCCCTGACCTCGAGAACTTCGTCCGGGACTACCCGTTCCTCCCCTACCAGATCCCGGCGGCGGCCGACCTGTTCGGCGCGATGCGGGGCCCCAAGGTGAGCCCGG
>SIRV01000008.1 GCA_004366195.1 Actinomycetota bacterium | reverse complement strand
GGCCGTCGCCGCGAGCTCCAGTCCATGCGCCCAGGCCGAGGGCGCGTCCCTCTCGGGGATGAAGTACAGGGCCCCGAGCATCTCGTCGGGGACGGGCCTAGGGCCCCGAGCGGGGTGCGACGAGAACGCTGGCTGCCCCCGGAACGCTCGCCCCGCATCCTCGGCGATCAGCTCCGCGTTGCTCACCTGGGCCAGGGCGGCGAGCTGGAGGAGCCTCCCCACCCAACTCAGGTTCTCCTCGTGGACCACCACCGCCGCGTGGAAGCGGACGACATCGTCGACGATGAGCGCGTTCATCGTGGGGTCGGGGACGATCACCGAGGCGAGAGCCTTGGCATCGCGCATGGGGATCCCCACCCCCCGCACAACCTCGGTCTCGACGTGGACCCTGGCCACCGTGAGGCCGAGCTCCGGCTCCCGGGTGGCGGGTTCAGCCCACGCCCGCTGCATCACCCGGTGAGGCCACCACCGGAAGCTCCGACCGGCCCACTCGCTCCACTCATCGTCGATCTGCAGGGCCTCGAACAGCCAGCGGAGGCAGGCGAAGCCAGGATCCTCCTCCGGGATCCCGCCGTCTGCCTCACCTGGCCCGTCGCCCTCCGCCCCTGCCCCCGAGATCAGCCCCCACTCTTCATCGTCAGCGAGGTGCACATAGGCGAGGAGACGCGCCAAGGCTTGGACCACCTCCTCTTCCTCACCCTCGGGGAGGCCTGGCACCCCGTTCCGCTCCTCCGGCTCCTCAGGGCTGGGTCGTCCCCGAGGCATCCTCATCCGTGATGGGTTCCCCATAAGGACTTGGTCGACCGAGAGCACACGGGGAGCGCAATGCCTTCCTCGCTTCCGTGAGGGTCAGCAGGGGGACCTCGTAGCGCGCTGCGATCTCCCGGAGAGTTCGGACGTACCAAGGGGGAGGGGACTCGTGGTAGCCGAGGAAGTTGCCCTGCGCGATTACACGGTCATCCTCGAAGCTGATCAGGGCGGCGACGGACGCCCGCTCCGCCCGATAGCCCCCGTCGTGCTCAATCACCTTCCCCCACAGCTGCACCAGGCCAGCGGCCTCGGCCCACCGCGGTCCGACGAGGACGCAATCCATGGCGATCGCTGGCGGACGGGGGCCGACGCCATCCTGGCCGGCCCGGATCGCCGGCAGATCCTTCCAGGCGTAGATGCCGCACGTGCACTCCAGGACCGGGGGTGGCTCACGGTGTCCCTGACCGCACACCGCTTCGACGACTCCCCTCGGCGGGTAGACCCGGTCCATGGCCCGGTTGAGCGAACGGAGGAGGCCGTCGCTCCCGATCCACCAGAGCCGGTACCCGAATATCGGCCCCACGATCGACGGGACCGCCGGTACCGCCACCTCGTGGGCCAACTCCCCGCGGACCCTTCTCACCCGATCCGTCATCGCGACCTGAGAAAGGACCGCTCCGCGCGTCGATGTAAAGCCGATACGACGCGCCCTACTCGAGACGCATCGCTCGAATCGCCGCGTGGATCGGGTCCGTGTAGAAGACAGGCTCGAGCCGGTTGAGGACCTCGTCCGGGACGTCGGCGAGGTCGCGCTTGTTCTCGCTGGGGATCAGGATCCGCTTCGCCCCCGCCTCGCGGGCGAGCTCCAGGCGCTCCGGGAGGTTCTCGACGCGGCGGAGCAGCCCCTTCACGCTCATCTCCCCGACGACCACCGTCGTCGGATCCACCGGCTTGTCCAGCAGCGCGGAGACCAGCGAGATGAAGAACGCGATGGCGGTCTCCGCCCCCTCGCGGGCCTGGTTGAGGTTCACCGCCTGCACCGTGAAATCGTACTGCCGGGGCTCGCGGTCGATCCCGAGGTCTTTCACGTGGGCCTTGAGATAGGCGTCGGCCGCCTTCAGTGCCTCCCGCATCACGGGCGAGAGCTGCCCGAGCGGGATGATCCGACCGCTCCCCGGGTTCACCTGGGTCTGGATCTGGAACAGCGCGAGCTTGCGATCCGCAGGGTCGTTCCCGATCACGAAGACGGAGCCCGGAGGCAGCGACTCCCCGGTGATGATCATCCCGCCCCCGGACTCGGGCGGGACCACGAAGCGCTCGGTCCGCGTCTCGCGGTCCAGGTAGCTGAAGTTCACGTCCCAGTACTCGAGCCCGCCCATCTTCTTGAGCTGCTCCTTCACCCGCCGGCGCATCTCCATCGCGAACTCCACGTACTCCGCGACCTCGTCCTTCGCGACGGCTCCGTCCGGGTGGATCAGCTTCACGAGCCCGCTCACCGTCTTCCGGACCGCCTTGGCGTCGCGTCCGCTGAGGTGACTCCCGAACTGGAAGTGGCGCTCGGCAACGTCCACGTAGCTCGTCTTCCGCAGGGCGTGGAAGAGCTCGGCCAGGTAGTCCGAGACGAACCCGAAGTGGCTCGTGTACAGCTCGTCTCGCATCTTCCCGTACTCCCAGCCCGGGAGGTAGGCGTGGATCCGGTCGAAGAAGGCCGTATCCATCTCCCTGGGCATGGGGTAGAAGAGGTTGGAGGTGCGGATGATGGTCTGCACGTCGCCATCCAGGTTGCCCACGAACACGATGGAGCCCTCAGCGCTGATCAGCTCCCGCCCGCGGCTGAACGTCCCGTCCTCCATGTAGTTCTTCATGATGTTGATCCCGGTCTTGTCGGTGAACCGGACGCCGGCGGCTTCATCGAACGCCACCACGTCCCACAGCGCGACCAGGCCTCGTTGGCCGGTGGCGAGGTTCACGAACATCTGCGCGACCGTGGTCTGGCCGCCGGAGACCAGGTGGGAGTAGGGGCTGATCTGCTGGTAGACGAAGCTCTTCCCCGTCCCCCGCGGGCCGAGCTCCACCAGGTTGTAGTTGGCCTCCACGAGCGGGATCAGCCGCGCCAGGTACAGGAGCTTCCGCCGCTCGGTGAAGTACGGGTGGGACGGCTCCATCCCGAGCGAGCGGATCAACAGGTCGATCCACTCCTCCCGGCTGAACGCGCTGCGGCCCTCCAGGATCGGCGCCAGGCTGCGGGTCGACAGCTGGATCGGCTTCAAGCGGTCGATCACGAACGGCCGGTTCACGCCGTGGAACCGGATCGTGGGGTCGTACCGGAGCGTGACCTCCGCCCAGATCCCGCCCATCAGCAGCCGGTCGTGCTCCCGCACCAGTTCCTCGTCGATGTTCACGTAGTCCAGGTAGGTGTTGTGCAGCACGGCCCAGTACCGGTCGTCCTCCTCGTGGAGGGACGCCGAGACGCGGTCGATGATCTGGTACTCGCCGAGCTGCTGGATCCTCGCTTTCACCATCTCGCGCTCGTCCGGCTTCACGAACCGCTCCGAGAGGCTCCGCCGAACGAACTCCAGGCCGTTCTCGATCACCTCCGGGTCGGGGGAGGCGCAGTACTTGCCGAGGAGGAACTC
>SIRV01000007.1 GCA_004366195.1 Actinomycetota bacterium | reverse complement strand
AGAGGATCATCACACAGAGCTTTCCACCGAAGGAAGCGGGGGCCATGAGGTTGGGTAAGGAAGGGGGCGATGATGCTGGGTAAGAAGCAGGGTTCGGACGCGCCCTGGTTGCGGGCGCTCGCCGCGGTGACCACGATGCTCGCGCTGGCGGCGACGGCGTGTGCCGCTGAGGGACCGACGCCAACCACCTCGCCTACCGAGCAGGCCACGACGTCCCCGGAGATCGGTCGGGTCACGTTGATCCTCGATTTCCTCCCGAACCCGGTCCACGCGCCGATCTACCGCGCACTCGCAGCCGGGTACTACGAGGAAGTGGGTATCGACCTGCAGATCCAGACGCCCACCTCGACGTCGGATACCCTCAAACTGATGGCAGCGGGGAAGGCGGACATCGGTATCGTCTCGCTGCTGGATTTCCTCAACTCGTACGGGCAGGGTGAACCGATCATCATCGTGATGGCGCTGGAGCAGCGCCCGCTCGGCTCGCTCCTCGCACTCGAGCGCTCGGGCATCACACGACCAAGAGATCTCGAAGGGCGACTCGTCGGCGTCACCGGGGTCCCGAGCGACTTGGCGGCCGTCCGATCGATGGTCGCCTACGATGGCGGGGACCCGGACCTCGTGGAGACGGTGACGATCGGTTTCAACGCCGTGCAGAACCTGCTGTCCGGCAAGGTGGACGCCGCGGTCGGCTTCTGGAATTCCGAGGGGGTACAGCTCCAGGCGGAGGAGCCGACCCGCGTGTTCCGTCTCGACGAGTACGGTGCGCCACCGTACCCGGAACTCGTCGTCTTCGTGAGGAACGAGACGTTGCAAGCGCGGCCTGATCTCGTCGAAAGTTTCGTGTCGGCGACGCAGCGCGGCTTCGCGGACGTGCGAGCCGATCCAGCGGCTGCCCTCGACGACCTCCTGGCGGGCGCGGAGGGACTCACGCTTGCCCAGGCGGAGCCCCAGCTCGAGGCCTTGATGGACGTGTTCCAGGCAGACGCGCCGTGCTACGGGTACGTACCTCTCGACACGCTCGCGCGGTACCTGACGTGGGCGCAGGAGGCCGGGGTCCTCAAGCTGGATGCCGAGCCTTCCGAGTTCGCGACGGACGCGTACACGTCGAGCTGCTGACCCGCATGCACCCGAAGCTCGAGGTCCGCGGGGTCACCAAGACCTTCGGAAGCGGTGCCGGCTCCGTTACAGCCCTCGCCGGCGTTGACCTCGAGGTCGCGCCGGGAGAGTTCGTGAGCGTGATCGGGCCGAGCGGCTGCGGCAAGTCCACCCTGTTCAACATCTTGGCTGGGCTCGATTCGCCATCGACCGGCCAGGTGCTCCTGGACGGCGCGCCGTGCGCGGCGGATGACTTGCTCGGGCGGATCGGCTACATGCCCCAGCGGGATCTGCTGATGCCGTGGCGGACCGTGCTCGACAACACCATCCTGGGGTTAGAGATCCGGGGCGTGAGCCGCCGAGAAGCCCGTCTCGAGGCCCTGCGGCTCTTCCCGGAGTTCGGTCTCGAGGGCTTCGAGCGTCGGTGGCCGAGCGAGATATCCGGCGGGATGCGACAGCGTGCGGCGCTCCTCCGCACCTTCCTTGCCGGACGTGACGTGATCCTCCTCGACGAGCCGTTCGGCGCGCTCGACTCTCTGTCCCGAGCCGGGATGCAGCAGTGGTTGCTCCAGATCTGGGAGACGCATCGGAAGACCATCCTCTTCGTGACCCACGACATCGACGAGGCGCTCTTCTTGTCCGATCGCGTGTACGTGATGAGCCATCGGCCCGGGGCGATCGTCGATCCGGTCAGCGTCGACATCCCTCGACCCCGCGACTACGAGGTGACCACCAGCGTCGAGCACGTAGAGCGCAAGGAGCGTCTGCTGGAGCTGCTGCGTCCGACGCGCGAGGTTCTGGAGGCATGAGCCGCGCTCCGACGCCCGGCACGTTGTTGGTGGGCGCGCGTCGCCGCCTCCGGTCGGCCGCCCCTCCGACAGCGTTCAGCGCTCTCGTGCTCGTCGCGTGGGAGGTCGGCGTTCGCATCTCTGGCGTCAGTGCGCTGCTCCTACCGCCACCGACCGCGATCGTGAGCACGCTCGTCGGATCCCGCGCGCTCTTCCTGCGCCACGCGATGGTGACCCTCGTGGAGATCCTGATCGGTTTCGCCCTCGGGGCCGCCGTAGGTCTCGTACTCGGCGTCCTGTTTAGTTACTCCCGCCTGCTCGAGCGCGCGATCTACCCGTGGCTCGTGGCCTCCCAGATGGTGCCGGTGGTTGCGGTGGCCCCCATCCTCGTCCTCTGGTTCGGCTTCACCCTCACCCCGAAGGTCCTCGTCGTCGCGCTCATCTGCTTCTTCCCCGTCGCCGTCAACACGATCGACGGTCTCCGATCGGTGGACAGGGAGATGGTGGACCTGATGCGGACCCTCGGCGCGGCCCGCCCCCGGATCATCCGCAGCGTCCGGATCCCGTCCGCCCTACCAGCCGTCTTCTCAGGGCTGAAGGTGGCGATGGCGCTTGCGGTCGTGGGCGCTGTCTTCGGGGAATGGGTGGGGTCGAGCGAGGGATTGGGCTACCTCATGCTGGCCTTCAACAACCAGCTCGCGACGGCCGACCTCTTCGCCGCCATCTTCGTGCTCTCCGTGATGGGGATCGCACTGTTCTTCCTCGTGGGCATCGTGCAGCGATCGGTGATCCCCTGGTACCGGGAAGACCGCGGGCATCACGAGCCTTCGAAGGAGGGGTAGGTGGACCACGCGACAGCGGAGCGGTACCGCGAGGATTTCCTCACCCTCCTCGCACAGACCGTGCCCGGCCGCAAGGAGCTCGTCGTGGACCGGGCGCTCGGCTGCACCGTATGGGACACGGAGGGAAGGGCGTACCTCGACCTCACGTCCGGGATCGCGGTCGCCAACGTGGGGCACGCACACCCGGCCGTGGTCGCAGCGGTTCGCGAGATGGTGGGTCGGATGACCCACGTGAACGTCTATGGGCGCTTCGTCATCCCGGCCCAGGTGGACCTCGCGCGCCGCCTCGCCGAGCTGCTCCCACCGCCCCTCTCGCAGACCTTCCTCTGCAACTCGGGAGCCGAGGCCGTCGAGGGGGCACTGAAGCTCGCGCGCAAGGCAACCGGCCGCTCGGGGATCGTTGCCTTCCAAGGGGGCTTCCACGGGCGGACCATGGGCGCCT
>SIRV01000006.1 GCA_004366195.1 Actinomycetota bacterium | reverse complement strand
GCCGGAGCGCGGCGAGGCCATCCGCTGGCCCTGGCAGCGGCGGGACGCCGTCCAGGATGGCCGCGATGGAGAGCTCGCCGACGTTGAAGATGCCACTGTGGACCCCTGCCGCCTCCCTCCCCATGTCCCCGTCGGGAAGCATGGCGGCCGTACGCCGGAGGTCGATGGTTGAGATGACGATGTCTGCGGACATCGCGCGGTCATCCTCCGTGCAGACCCCGCGGACGATGTCGCGCTCGACGAGGATGTTGCGTGCGCCGACACCCCTGATGATGGAGCCGCCGTGCGCGTGAAGGTGGCTGGCCAGCGCTGTGATCACTCGGTCGGATCCCGCGGCGGCACGCCTGGGCGGAAGGCCGTGACCGGAGGGCAGCAGGAGTCCGAACACGCCCGAGCCGGGGGCCCATGGCGGGATCTGACCGTGGGAACCGTACGCCGTGACGGCGCGGACGAGCGGCTCGTGGGTGAGGTATCGGCGCGCGACCTGCTCGGCCGTGGCGGCGAGCAGCCGGGGGATGGAACGCGCATGAGGGCCAAGATGACGCAGGGCACGGACCGACGCGCGCAGGTCACCGGGCGGGGCTGCCGAGAGTGCGCCCCAAGCCAGGCGGAAGCGCGCTGCGACGTTAGCTAGACGACCCCAACCATCGGCAGCCGCAGATCCGAGCGAAGCCTCGATCGTTTGGAGGGTGCGCCGGGCGTCGTGGTGAAAGGCCAGGGTATCCCCGTCGGTATGGACGAGGGCGAGGTACGGCTGTGTCAGGAGGCGCAGGCCGTAGCGATCCAGCCGCAGATCGTGCGCGATCCGCGCGATGCCACCGAGCTCGATCGCCCCGATGTCTGCCCGGAGGCCACCGAGCGTCAGCGTGAGGAGGCAGCCGCCACAGCGCTCGGCCCGTTCCAGCACGGTCACCTCAACGCCTGCCTCCGCCAGGACGCAGGCCGCCACGAGGCCGTTGTGGCCCCCCCCGATCACGATGGCGCGAGGCACGAGTACGCGTGGAGTCCGGCCCGGTCGACGAGCGTGCGGGCCAGCGACCGGCTCGCATGGACGACGGCCTCCTCGTCGATGGTGAGGAGGCGTCCGTCGTCGAGGAGGCGGCGGCCGTCGACCCAGACGTCGGCCACGTCGAGCGCCGAGGCGCAATACACGATCTGTTGGTAGGGATCGTGCACGTTGGCCAGGCCTGGCAACCGACCGTGGAAGCGGACGAGGTCTGCGCGGTTCCCGCGCTCGAGCGATCCCACGTCGGTGAGGCCGAGCGCGCGAGCCCCCTCCACCGTCGCCATGGCGACCGCATCCCGAGCAGAGAGTGCCGTCGGGTCGAGATGGTGGACCTTCTGCAGGAGGGGTGCGATCTTGATCGTCTGGAGCATGTCTTGGGAGTCGTTCGACGCCGCGCCGTCCGTTCCCAGGCCGACCGGCACATGGGCGCGACGGAGCGCCCCGACCCGGCAGACCCCAGATCCGAGGATCATGTTCGCGACGGGGTTGTGAACGACGCCCGCGCCGCGCTCGCGGAGCAGATCGATCTCGTGCTCCCGGAGCCAGATCGCGTGGGCCACGGTCGCGCCCTGGAGCAGCCCCAGGCGATCCGCGCGCTCGATCGTCGTCTCCCCGAAGCGGAGCATCCCGCCGACCACCTCCTCTCGCACCTCGGCGAGATGCACGTGGACACGCCATCCATGCTCGGCGACGAGGCGTGCCGATGCCTCGAGGAGCCGATCGCTCTGGCCAAGCATGGTCCCCACGCCAAGGCGGAACGCCAGCAGTGCACTGCCCGCCACCCGCTCGGCCAGCGCGTGGTGCTCTTCGACGAACGCGGCCACGGGGTGGGGATCCCAAACATCCTCGGCTCCGAACGACACGAGCCCGCGCAGACCGGCGCGCTCGAGGCCGTCGACGACTCCCAGGCTGGCGAGAGAACCCATGTTCGTGTGGACGAACATGTCGTTCACGGTGGTGACTCCCGTGCGAATCATCTCAGCCGCCTTCAGCAGGGTCCCGATCTCAGCCATCTCCCGCGTGAGGTGACGCCCTGCCGGTCCCACGATCCGGTCCCCCCACACCTGGAGCGTGAGGTCTTCGCCCATGCCGGGGATCAGTGCCTCGGAGAGATGAGTGTGCCCGTTGACGAAGCCCGGGAGGATGATCGATCGCTCATCGCCGACCACAGGCGCGCCGGGATACCGGGATCGCACTTGATCGTACGCACCGACATCGAGGATGGTCCCCCCGGCGATCGCCACGGCTCCGTCGCGGATGTCGCCGAGGCCCCCCATCGTCAGGACGTGACCGCCCCGGATGATGGTCACCGCGGCAGTACGATCCCTCACGCGGCCACGACCTCCTGAACCGCGCGACCCAGGAGCTCGAGCCCACGCTGAAGGTCAGAGTCACTGATCACGAGGGGCGGACAAAGGCGGATCGTGCCCTCAGCGTGCAGCATCGAGCCGACGAGGACCCCGTGGCGCTGGGTCGCCTGGACCACGTCGCGGGCTCGCTCCGGGCGCTCGAGATCGATGCCGGCCCAGAGGCCGACACGTCGATATCCGACCACCCCGATCCCCGCGGCGACCAGGTCATCGAGGAGCGAGCCGAGAAGCTCCCCCGCGCGTCTTGCCCGGTCGAGCAA
>ML214165.1:3347-3748 GCA_004366195.1 Actinomycetota bacterium | reverse complement strand
CCACCTACCCGGCGGTCGGGGCAACGCTGTCCGCGGCGTCCACGTCGATGCCGAACGTCGTCGCGATCTGCTCGCCGTCTCGGGTGATTGCGTCGAGCTTGAACTCCCACAGCCCGGGCTCCAGGTCGGTCGTTGCCGCGTAGTGACCGGTCTCGAACTTGGAGACCGCGATGTCGAGGGTCGAGCCCGACGGCGATATCCCCTCCAGCGTGACCGACGTCACGTCCAGGGGTCCGCCTTTCGCATCGAAGAACGTCAGGTGGACCTGGGCCGGTCCCTGCGCGCGGGCATCGACGCGAAGCGCTCAGAGCTCGTCGCCTGACGCTACACACGAGCGGCGACGCTCGCGAGGAGCGCGCTGTGGAGGAGACCGTTCGAGCTGATCGCCGTCCCGGCGTCGA
>ML214165.1:0-3337 GCA_004366195.1 Actinomycetota bacterium | reverse complement strand
CCACGGTCGCGTGGTCGGCGCTGGAGGCGATCGCGACGGTGGTCAGCGGGGCGAGGACGAGCACGGATACCAGGATTGCGACCCAGCCGGCGCGGCTGCGAAGCGACGCGGCCCGTCCCGGGCGTGCGAGCACTGCCCCACACCCGACGGCGATCACCGCCTCGAGGACGGTCGACAGAACATCGACGAAGGACGCGGCCTCGGCGACCCCCGGCTCCGGACCGAGCGGAAGCCCCGCCGTCCTTGAGACGATCCACACGGCGACCACGCCGAGATTGCCCACGAGTCCCGCAGCCAGGAGCCAGCGAGTAGGGCCTAACACCAGACCAACGGCCCACAGGGCCTGCAGCCACGCGACGACGGAGAAGAACACGCCGAACGGGGCGTACTCCTGGAAGTGCTCGCCCATGACGGCGAAGTGGATCCCGGCGGCGGCGAGCGACGCCGCGGCGAGGAACGTATGGGCCGCCGACGGCCGCGACGAGGTCACGGCATTCCGTTCGACCGAAGGAGATGACATCACGTCGCTCCCTTGCTCGTTCTGGGTCACATGCCGGTCGCCTGCCAGCTTGCTCGGGAGGGCCCGATCCGGCGGCTACCCAAGAGGTTCAGCCTGGCCGCGAGCGAAGGCCTTGACGGCGGGCTCGCGACGCTCCGGTCGGCCCGGCCGGCGAGCGTCTCAGGCTGACAGCGAACCTGGGGGGGCGCGGCGCCTGGTGCCGACCAGGAGATCGACGCCCGCCCGGGGCGGGATGGCCGGGTACCGGATCCGGAGGACCCGGGCCGGACTCCGGCGGCGCCGGAGCAAGCTCGCCACCACCTCGACCGCGCGGACGAAGCCGCGAACCAGGATGGCGATTCCCAGCGCCACCAAAGCCTGCATCAGGAGCCCCGTCGAAACCCCAGGGTCCGAGACCGCCAGGCCGACGTCGAAGTGGCGTTCGATCAGCTCGAGGAGGAGGAAGCCCGGCCCCTGCAGGGAGACCAGCCCGAGGGCGGTCCTGCTCACGGAACCACTGGGCCCGCCCTTCAGTACGCGGAGGCCGAGCAGGACCAAGGAGACCCCGGTGGTGGCCACGGCCGCGAGACCCAACAGATCGAAGGACCCATGACCGGCGGCGGCAAGGTGCTCGTGCCGCTCCGCCGCGTCCGGGAAGGCGACGAGGTAGCCGAGCAGGTGCCCGAGCACAATCCCCCCCGCGCCCAGGCCGGCGAGGGCCCGGGCGCGCGAGCTGAGGGGGGAAGGGTCCATGCGACGGGACATGTCTGCGAAGGGTACCGCACGCGCGGCATGATCGCGGGTCGTGTCACCGTGCATCGCCCGGGGACGGTGGGATCGAGCGGGTCCTTGGACGCTGCCCAGCAACGGTTCGAGACCCAGACCGAGAGCCCCGACTCTTTCCGATGAACGTCCCACACCTTCTCGTGCTGCCCGGCCTGCCAGCCTAGCAATCATCTGCAAGAGACGATAATATCTGTGGATGACGATGGAAAGCCTGCGTGACGAGATGGCGGCGGGGTCGGCCACGGTGGCGGCCAAGCTGTTCCGCGGGTTCGCCGATCCCACGCGGCTGGCGATCCTCCTGGCGCTCACCGAGGGGGAGCGGCGGGTCGTGGACCTCGTGAGGGAGGTGGGGTCCTCGCAGGCGAACGTCTCCGGGCACCTCGCCTGCCTCAAGGACTGCGGGCTGGTCGCCGACCGGCCCGAGGGGCGGCAGGTCTTCTACCGGATCGCGGTCCCGGAGGTGTACGAGGTCCTGAAGGCCGCCGAAGGGGTCCTGGCCGCGACCGGCCACCGGATCGCGCTGTGCCCGAACCACGAGGAGATCCGTGGGCGATCCGCGATGCGTCGCGATCCGTGAGCGCCCAGGCGCAGAGCCCGACCGACGGGGGCCGGCCGGGGCGATGGTGGCGGAGGCCGAGCAGGGGGAGCCGCACCGGACGGGAGCCGAGGGATGAGGAACGAGCAGCACGAAGACTTTGAGCACGGGGAGCCGTACACCGGTTCCTGGTGGACGTTTCCCCCGATCCGCAACGCCCTCGTCTCCGGCGCGCTCCTCGGGATCACGTTCCTGCTCTCCCGCTTCGGCCTCCTCCCGGGCTGGGCCGAGATCGCCCTGTACGTGGTGGCGGCGATCCTCGGGGCATCCCACTGGGGCCGGGAGGCGGCCGAGAGCGCGCTCCGGTTCCGGGTCAACATCGACGTCCTCATGGGGGTCGCGACCGTGGGCGCGGCCGTCCTCGGCCTGTGGGAGGAAGCGGCGTTCCTGGCCTTCCTCTACGGGGGGGCCGAGGGCCTGGAGGAGTTCACCTACGACCGCACGCGCGGCGCGATCCGGGCCCTCCTCGATCTGGCGCCGAAGGAGGCCCATCTGCTGCGGGATGGGGCAGAGGTGACGGTTCCGGCCGAGGATCTCTCGCCCGGGGACCGGTTCTTGGTCCGGCCGGGGGAGAGCCTGCCGACCGACGGCGTCATCCGCGTCGGGGCGACGGCCCTCGACGAGGCGCCCATCACCGGGGAGTCGGTCCCGGTCGAGAAGGGCGAGGGCGACCAAGTCTTCGCCGGGACCCTCAACCTCACGGGGGCCATCGAGGTGGAGGCCACACGGGCGTTCCAGGACAACACGCTCTCCCGCATCATCCATCTCGTCGAGGAGGCCCAGGAGCAGAAGACCGGCGCGCAGCGGTTCATCGACCGGTTCGGCGCCCGCTACAGCCCGGCCATCCTGCTCGGCTCGCTCGTCCTGCTCGTCGTGCCGCCGCTCGCGGGGGGCGACGCCTCGGAGTGGGCCCGCCGTGCCGTGACGCTCGCCGTCGCGGGCGCGCCGTGCGCCCTGGTGATGTCCACGCCGGTGGCGGTGGCGGCCGCCATCGGGTCGGCGGGCAAGCGGGGCGTCCTCATCAAGGGAGGCCTGCATCTGGAGAACCTGGGCAACGTGCGCGTGGTGGCCTTCGACAAGACCGGCACGCTCACGGAAGGCGAGCCCGAGGTCACCGACGTCATCCCGCTCGGCGATGCGACCCGGGCCGTCGTGCTCCGCCTGGCCGCGTCGGTCGAGGCCTACTCCGAGCATCCGCTGGCCCGGGCCATCGTGCGCCGCGCGGAGGCCGAGGGCGTCGAGCGCCTGCGGGCCGAGGGGTTCGAGGCCCTGGCGGGGGCCGGGGCGAGGGCCCGACTGGACGGCACCGACGTCTACGTCGGGAGCCTGGAGATGTTCCGGGACCTGGGGAGCGGCGCCGACGGCGCCGCGGCGCTCGCCGAGGGGTACGCCGAGGAGGGCAAGACCGTGGTCCTGGTCGGGACGACCGACCGCGCGATCGGCCTCCTCGCGCTGCG
>ML214164.1:3226-3607 GCA_004366195.1 Actinomycetota bacterium | reverse complement strand
TCGGTGTCCTGGGCGCCGTGAGCCCCCTCATCAAGGTGTCGCGGGTCGATCCGGCGACGGTCTTCGGGAGGCAGGCATGAAGGACGTGGCCATCCGGGCCGAGAGGCTCGAGAAGGTCTACGGAGAAGGCGAGGTGGAGGTGCGGGCGGTCCGGGGGGTGGACCTGGAGGTCCGCCGGGGCGAGGTCGTGCTCATCATGGGTCCCTCCGGGAGCGGGAAGACCACCCTCCTCGCGATGCTGGGGGCCATGCTGCGCCCGACGTCGGGCCGCGTCTTCGTGGACGGAACCGACCTCACCGCGCTTCCCGAGTCCCGGCTCCCCGACTTCCGGGCGCGGAGGTTCGGCTTCGTGTTCCAGGACTTCAACCTGCTCGCGGCCCT
>ML214164.1:0-3216 GCA_004366195.1 Actinomycetota bacterium | reverse complement strand
GAGAACGTGGAGTTCGCGCTGAACCTGGCCGGGGTGACCGGTCGGGCGGCCCGGGAACGGGCCGAGCGGCTCCTCCGGGGGTTCGGGCTCGGCGGACGTCTCGGGTTCCGTCCCGAGAAGCTCTCGGGCGGCGAGAAGCAACGCGTGGCGATCGCCAGGGCCCTGGCCAACGAGCCGGCGGTGATCCTCGCGGACGAGCCGACGGCGAACCCCGACTCCCGGATCGGGCACGAGGTCGCGCGGCTCCTCCGGACGGCGGCCAGCGAGGAGGGCCGGAGCGTGGTGATCGTCAGCCACGACGCGAGGCTCAGGGACATCGCCGACCGGGTGCTGTGGTTGGAGGACGGCGAGTTCCGCTCGATGAGCGAGATGGCCACCGACCCGGTGTGCGGGATGGCGGTGGAGCGGGAGGGAGCGCCCCACTACCGTCACGACGGCGAGACCCACTTCTTCTGCTCCGCGCAGTGCCGGGAGGAGTTCGTCGCGGCGCCGAGCCGGTTCCTCCAGCGGGCCCGGCCGCCGGCCTGAGGAAGGGGAGGGGGGAGGTCCCTCCCACCGGGGGATGGGTTGCATCGGGGCTTCGCCGTTCCTTCATCGCCCCTTCACGAGGGGGAACCACCCTACCGGAGTAGGGGACACGCGAGGCGCTCCGGGAGGCGCTCGATGCGCGATCGCGAAGAGGTGGTCGCCCGGCTGAGGAAGATCGAGGGGCAGGTCGCCGGGATCCGTCGGATGTACGAGGGCGGCCGGTACTGCATCGACGTCCTCGACCAGCTGTCCGCGGCGAGGGCCGCCCTGGGGAGCGTGGCCATGCTGATCCTCGAGGACCACGTCAACACCTGCGTCGCGGACGCGCTGGAGGGCGGCGACGGCCGGGCGAAGGCCGCGGAGCTCCTGGCCACCGTCCGGAGGTTCGTGAGGAGCGTCTGATCCGGGATGGGCGGCGTGCGTGCGGGGTTCTTCGTGGCATCGGTCGTGGCGCTCGCCCTGGCCTTGCCCACCGGGGCCGCGTTGGCCCACGAGGAGGAGGAGCAGGTGCCGGCGAGAACGCTCGTGAAGCAGGCGATCGCGCTGCTCCGCGGACAGCCGGAGCAGGTGGAGGCCATCGAGGACAAGATCCACGACGCTCTCGCGTCCGAGGACACGGAGGGGGTGGACCTCGAGCTCGTGGAGCAGGCCGATCGCGCCTTCGAGGAGGGGAAGATCCACCTCGCGCAGGACCTGCTGGAGGAGGCCATCGGCGCCGCGCCCCATCAGGTGGTGGCGACGCCCAACCCGGAGCCGGGGCTGCCGGCGCCCTCCCCGCAGCCGGAGACCGAGCCCTCGCCGGTGCTGCACGAGCGCGCCGCGAGGGGCGGTCTCCGGGCCCCCACCGGGGTGGCCGGCCCGCTCCTCCTCGGCCTGGCGGGTCTCGCCGCCCTCCTCGGCCTGGTCGTCGTGGGGAGGGTTCGATGATGGCCGCGGTCGCCGCTCGTGCCGGACCGGGCCGGAGGATCTTGGACGCGCTCGACGAACGCCTGGGTCTCCGGGCGCTCTCCTACCCCGTCCCGGAGCACGCGAACAAGCTCGCCTACAGCCTCGGCGGGCTCTCGCTGGTGAGCTTCCTCCTGCTCCTCGTGACCGGGATCCTGCTCGCCCAGTTCTACGAGCCCATGCCGGAGACCGCGCACGCGAGCGTGCGCCGGCTGATCACCGACGTCACGCTCGGCGGGTACCTGCGGGGCTTCCACTACTGGGCGGCCATGGCCATGGTCGTCCTGGTCGGCCTCCATCTGCTGCGGGTCTTCGTCTCCGGGGCCTTCAAGCGTCCCAGGGAGGGGAACTGGATCGTCGGCGTGGTGCTCGCCGGGATGACCGCGCTCTTCTTCTTCTCGGGCACGGTCCTCAAGTGGGATCAGGAGGCCCTGGAGGCCCTGGAGCACAACATCGAGATCGGCGAGCTGCTCGGGCGACTCGGCTTCTGGTTCTCCCCTCGGTTCGGCGGCGTCCCGCTCCTGCACCGGCTCTACACCGCGCACATCGCGATCCTCCCCGCCCTCTTCTTCCTCATCGTGGGGGTGCACCTGCTCCTGGTGAAGCGGCACGGCATGGCTCCTTCGCCGTTCCGTCACGGTCCGGAGCCCGAGCCCACGGAGCCGTTCTCGCGGCACCTGGCTCGCCTCGGCGGCTTCGCCCTGATCCTGGTCGGGCTCCTCACGGCGCTGGCGGTGCTGGCGCCCCCCGGGCACGGTCCGGCGCCGGTCGAGGGGATCGAGGTGACCAAGCCGCCCTGGCCCCTGCTCTGGCTCTACCCGATCGAGAACTGGGTCGGGGTGTCGGGCATCCTGTGGGCGACGCTCGCGATCTTCGTGGCGCTGCTGATCGTGCCGTTCCTGGACCGGGGACCGGAGCGGCACCCGCTCCGGCGTCTGGCCGTGGTGGTGCCCGCCGCGCTGGTCGTGCTGGCGGTGCTCGGGCTGATCGTCTACGCGGCCCTGACGCCGGTGACGGCCCATATCGCGGGGTGAGGGCGATGGCGACGCGGACGATCGTCGTGTTCTGGTCGGCGGTGGCGGCGGCCGTGTTCCTGCTCGGGGGCGGCGTGGCCTCGGTGCGGGCGGTCCTGGGCGGTGGCGGGGCGGTGGACGTGGCGCTCGCCCTGGCCTCCGCCGTCGGCTTGGCCGCGGCGCTGCTGGTCGCCGGGCGCATCGTGGTCGTCACGGCCCGCGTCGAGGGACGTCCTCGGGATCGCGGGGCCGGGTGAGCCGAGAGCCCCTCGGCCGGGGTTCCGCCGTCCGGTCGGCTCGCCCGGGTCCGCGACCCCCGGGCACCTCGGCGAGCACCCGTTCCCAGGCCTCCACGAGGTGCCGGACGAGGGTCGAGATCAGCAGGTCGAAGGAGCCCTCGGGGTAGGAGAGGGCGGCGTCGGCCCGGGGGCTTCACCCCGCTTCCGCGCGGCCTTCACGCGCCCTTCACGCGCGGGATCCAAGGTGAGCCGCGGAAGACCCCGCGGGGAGGAGGCGGACGACGCGGTCCCCGCGGGGGAGCGGAACGAGCGGAACGGAGGTGGGATCGTGAAGCGGTTCATGGTGATCGCGGCGACGGCGCTCATGACGCTGGGCGGCGCGGGGATCGCGACGGCCGCCGAGCCCGTCGGCGGGCCGGGGTTCGGGCAGCACGTGGCGGCGGTGGCGCCGGAGCACCCGATCCAGTGCGGCGCGGGCTTCGGCGCGTGCG
>SIRV01000001.1 GCA_004366195.1 Actinomycetota bacterium | reverse complement strand
GCCGCCGCGGCCTCCATCGCCAGCGGGCGGATCCGGGTCCGGGGCGGGGCGGTGGAGGCCGGGCTGGTCTCGGCGTGGACCGGGCCGCTCTCGGTCTTCGCCGGGGCGTTCGCGCTGGCGATCTGCGCGTACCTGGCGGCGACCTACCTCACCGCGGAGGCGGTGATGCGGGGCGACCGGGAGCTCGAGGACGTGTTCCGGGTCCGCGCGCTGGCCGCGGGCGTGGTGGCCGGCGCGCTCGCGGCCGCGGGCCTCTTCGTCGTGCGCACCGAGGCGCCCGAGCTGTGGCACGGCATGACCCACCGGGGCCTGCCCTTCGTCGTGCTCTCCGCGCTGGGCGGCCTGGCATCGCTGGCCGCGACGGCCCGGCGGCGGTACCGGTGGGCCCGCCCCTCCGCGGCGATCGCCGTGGGGGCGGTGCTGTGGGGGTGGGGGGCTGCCCAATGGCCGCACCTGATCGTCCCGGACGTCACGGCGGCCGAGGCCGCGGCGCCCGAGGCCACGCTCCGGCTGGTGACGGTGGGGTTCGGGATCGGGGCCCTGGTGCTGGGTCCCTCCCTGTTCGCGCTGTTCCGGGTCTTCAAGACCGCTCGGAGCGCCGGAGCGTCGCACCGGTGATCTCGGCGATCCCGTACCGGACGTTCCCGTCGTTCCACCTGGGCCCGGTGCGCATCCAGACCTTCGGGGTGTTCGTGGCCGCCGGGATCGCGGTGGGGATCTGGGTGTTCTCGCGGTACGCGCGCTCGCGGGGCCTCGACGCGGACGCGCTCTCCCGGCTCGCGTTCTGGATCGTGGCCCTCGGGCTCGTGGGCTCCAGGCTGCTGTTCGTCTTCACGCACGTGGGCGGCTTCGTCGACCGTCCGCTCGCCGTGTTCGCTGTGTGGGAGGGCGGCCTCCAGTTCTCCGGCGCGTTCCTCGTATCGGCCGGCGTGATCGTCTGGTGGCTGAGGCGCCACCCGGAGGTGCGGGGGCGTCGCGTGGTCGACGGCATCGTGCTGGGGCTCGCCCCAGGCCTGCTGATCGGCCGGTTCGGCTGCGCGGCGGTGGGCGAGCACCTGGGCGAACCCACCACGTTCTTCATCGGGTGGGAGTACCTGGGCGGCCCGACGAGGGAGGGATTGTTCGCGCCGGGCACGGTGATCCACAACACCGCGATCTACGAGATCGTCCTGCTCGTCCCGCTCGCGCTCCTGCTGTGGTGGCTGGCCCGCCGCCGCGTCCCGGATGGCTGGGTCACGGTGGCGTTCCTGCTCTGGTACGGCGTGCAACGGTTCGCGACCGACCTCCTGCGGGCGTACGACCGGAGGGTCTTCGGGCTCACCGGCGCCCAGTACCTCTGCATCGCGATGGTGCTCGCCGGGCTCGCGATGGCCGTCCGGCTCGGCCGGAGAGGCCGGCACGTCCGGCGGGCTCCCGCCGCAGCCTGAACCCGGGCGGCGATCCCACGGCGAGGCGCCCTCGCATCATCCCTCAAGCCGCCTTGCATGCCCTGCATCAGGGGACCCGCGGCTCTCCGACGCGTACCACGTGAAGCATATCCAGGTGATGAACCCCCACAGCACGAGCCCGCCCCCGATCTTCATCACCAGTCCGGCGATGCGATGGTCGGCACCTGCCGACAGCCCGTTCCAGACGCGCGGCGCGAGCTCGTAGACGCCGTAGAGCGGGAACCGCCCGAACGTGAGGAAGGAGGCGGGGATCGTCGGCGCGAGCGATTGGAGGAACAGGTAGACCATGGCGCCTGGGGCGGAGAGCGTCCGGATCTCGGGAAGCGGGGCCATGACCGGAGACCACATCACGAGGGCGCTTGCGAGCCAGGCCATCTCCACGGCGAACGAGCCGAGCTGGGTCGGCATCGCCGCGTCGACCACGGCGGGGACGAAGGTCAGGATCAGGACCGCGTTATAGAGGACTAGGGCCGGCACGGGCCTGGTCACCGCCCGGGCGATGCGCATCCTCCGCCCGGTGCCCAACAGCATCCGGGCGAGCTCGGGTGGCGTGCCGGCGAGGAGGAGCGGGGCGGCCACGAGGGTGAGCAGGATGTGCTGGACCATATGGGCGCTCAGCAGGTAGCCGGCCCCCAGCAGGCCGAGGGGCCAATCCACGGCGACCCAGACCACCACCACGCCCAGCACGAAGCGGACCGCGTACGGCCGTTGCGGGGACGGAGGCTCGCTGCGGGGCCGGAGGCGCCGCAGGGGAACCCAGTACGCGGCGAGCATGGCTCCCACCAGGATCCATGCCCCCGGGAAGGCCTTCCACGTCCAGTCCCAGGGGAGGCCCCTGGCGGAGCACCACCAGTTCACGGGCGGACGCCCTTCCGGGCCAAGGTGCCGGGGCCGGCGCGATCAGCTCTCATGTCCGTTCATGCTCCATGTCACCCATGTCCATGTCTCCCATCTCGGCGTCGCCCATATCGCTGGACACCGGAAGGTCGGCGTAGGAGATCACCGGCACGGCAACCGGCACGATCCCCCCGTTCCGGAAGCGCAGCCGAAGGACGAACGTGTCGCCCGGCCGCAGGCGCTGGGTCAGGCCCGACACCATCAGGTGCCGCACCCCCGGCTCGAGCCGGAGCTCGCCCCCGGCGGGGACCGGCATCTCGTCGACCGGCTGCATCACGACCGAGCTCCCCTCCTCCTTCACGACGTGCATCTCGACGGGGGGGCCGGCCATCGTCGTCGCGCCGATGAGCGCGTCGTCCTGCCTGCCCGCGTTCTCCACCGTGAGGTAGACCGCCGCCACGTCCTTGCGGGCCGGCGCCGGCATCACCGCACCCGAGACGACGAGCCCGCGCTGCTCCGCCGACCACGGGCCTCCAGGCGCGCCGAGCTTCAGCAGGATCGGGAGGTCGTTCGCCCAGGTCGCTTGGCGCACGCCGAACGGGTACACGGCGTGCGCGAGGCCATCGGGCGTGAACGCGATGACCTGTGCGGCGTGGCTCACGCCGTAGCCCCCGCTCCCCGTGGACTCCTTCTGCGCCACGGGCACGTTCGCGGCGATCTGCGCTGCCGCGAGCTGTTCGGGCGTCCCGGTCAGGCCGATGAAGGCGCTGCTGAAGTTGTCGAGCCAGCGGCGGATCACGCTCGGCGAGTCGCGCTCGGGGTCCGTCGTCACGAACACGACCTTGACCCGGTCCCGGACGGTCGGCATCGAGTCCAGGGCCGCCGCGATGGTCGCCATGTGCGCGGGGCAGATGTCGGGGCAGCTCGTGTAGCCGAAGTACAGGAGGGTCAGGGAGCCCGCCGTCTCTGCCTGGAAGTCGAACGGGCGGCCGGAGGTGTCGGTGAGCGTGAACTCCGGCTTCGTCTGCGGCTGGGGGAGGTAGACGCCCTCGAGGCCGTATGGGTTCGAGACGGAGCTCTCCCGATCGGTGACGCCGGGGGTCGGACCGCGTGCGGCGGTGCACGCGGTCAGGGATAGGGCGAGGAGCGCGGCGGTTGCGGCCGCTCGCCGGACGTGGGTGGTGGACATGGAATCTCCTCCTCGAGGACGTTGGCGGATGGACGGCCCGATCGCCGTCCCGAGAGCCGACGCCCCGCACCGGATCCGCCAGAGGGACGCCGCTCAGGGACGGAGGATCGGCTTGTGTGGGGCCGGCGGGCCTCGAGGGGTCCAGGACGTGAGCGCCGCTGCCGTCGCTCGCACCGCCTCGCGTACGGGCGCGGGAGCCGTGGCGCGGTCCTCGGCTGCACCGATCCTCCGCGGTGCCAGCCCGCGGCCCAGACGCTCCGCGGCGCGAAGCGCCGAGCGCAGGAGGACCGCACCCAGGGCCGCGATCGCGATCTGGAACGCGATGCCGATCGGGAGCAACCCGCCCCTGAGGACCCTGTCGGCCGGAGCTCCCGAGGCCCACCGCTCGCCGATCTCCTGCACGAGGAAGACGGCCACCTGCATCGCCGCGAGGCGGAGGATGAGGGGCACGACCCCCAGCCGGTCGATGGATGGCTCTCCCCCCAGCCGGCGAGCGCAGAGGAGGAGCACCCCGAACAGGCCCGCCGCGACGCCCAGCCGGCCGGCGGCGTCCAGGTACCCGTGACCCGAGGCCGCGAGGAGCTCCCCAGGTGATCCCGCGGTCACGACCAGGTACGTGGCCGCGTGGCCGGCGATGACGCCTGCGACCGCCAAGCCCAGCAGAGCGGGCAGCAGCGCGGAGGAGCGCGGCTGCCCCGGATGGGCGCCGGTCGCGGTCCCGCCGGTCCTACCCAGGTCGGCCACCCCGCCTCCGCGGTTGATCTGTCCGCCCGCCGCCCCGCGTGGAGCTCCGTACCACGAGGGCCACGCATCCGGCCGCGGTGGCCCACGACAGCCCGAACAGGGGGGCGCCCCAGGGACCCCTCATGAAGCTGGCGGCGACGGGACCGAGCAGCAGGCACGCGAGGGCGATGGCGACCAGCAGCGTGTGGGACCGGCGGTCGATCATCGCCCGGCCTGCCGATCCGGCGCACGAGCCTCGGAGGTTCGGACGGGCCGGAGGGCCGGCCGGCCCAGCATGGCCGCGACGATGAGCCAGGCGATGCCGCTGTAGGCCACGATGTCGCCCGCGCTCACCACCTGCCTGATCGGGGGCCCGATCGGGATCACGTCCGCGAGCGGTATAAGGACATCGCCCGGCCCGGCGAGGTGGTGCTTCAAGCCCGGCTCGCGCCGGAGCTCCTCGCACAGCCCCTCCTGGCCTGAGCGGCGAACCGCATCGCACGACACCGGCATCCCGGCGTTGAACGAGATCACGGCGAGGTTCATGGCCAGCCCGACCACGATGAGGGGGAACCCCGCGAGGCGGAGGTTCCGCCACGCGAAGCCGATGAGCAGGGGATACGAGGCGATCAGCAGTCCCAGCGCCACCGCTCGCGCGCTCCCAGACGAGGGAAGCGGAACCAGTTGCATGGCGAGGGCGACCGGGGCCAGCGCCCACCAGCGGAGGCGGAGCCGCCCCAGGTTCCGGAGCCTGCCTCCGACCGCGTACCCGGCGATCACCGAGCCGAGCATCACGGTGAGCAACAGGCGCATCAGCCCGGCTCCGTGCGGATCGGAGGGAGCACGTCCCGGCGGGTGGTGTGGGGAATCATAGTTCCATCGCTCACTCTCCCCAGCTAGGGTGGCGTCGCCCCTGGCCTCGGCGCCCGGGTCGCTCGCAGATACCAGACCCCGCTGACGATTAGCCCCGCCTCGAGCAGCTTCGTCAGCACGCTCACGCCGGTGATCGGCTCCACCTCCCCTGCCTCGGGTCCAAGGAACGGGATGCCCACCGTTCTGGTCACGGCCCACAGAGCGATGAGCGGCGCGTTCAGGCCGATGCCGATGAGCACGAAGCGTCGATCGGCGTGTCCGACGGCCCCGGCGTCTGTGCGGACCCCTCCGCGCTCATCCCAGCGCCATGGGCGAACCAGGAACACGATGCCGTAGCCGATCTGAACCACCGCGGCGAGCAGGAAGAACACACCGTACCCCCACCACTCTTCCAGGTGCTCCCGAACGTTCGCGCTGTGGATGAGGCCGGCCGCGATGGAGAGCCACGCCAGGGCGGCACGGAAATCGTTCGCTCCCACGGACACCCTGCTCGTGCCAGCTTCCTTGTCCCGCTTCATGATCGCCCCGGTTCGGGCGTTGCGCCCCGGTGGGCTTCCCCGGGTGCTGCCCGACGTCGCAGGAGACGGGCGTCCAGGCGCCCCCCGAAGGCGGGAGATGCAGAGCAACACCGACGGGAGCCAGGTCCCCACAGGCGGAACCGCCCGGGGTTCCGGGGCCTGCCTCCGACCGCCGCTCGATTACACGAAAACCCCTCCCCCTCTCGCGGCGATCAGGGCAGACCCTTTCGGGGTCTCCTCTTCGACCTTCTCAGCCTCCTCAACAGTCACCTCCTCTCCCTCTTCGGTCTCCTCCTCGACAGTCATCTCAGCCCCCTCCTCGGCTTTCCCCCACGGAAGGCGCCACGGGATTGGCCACGTCCCCGTTGCCGTGCGGACCAATAGTAGTGACGCCGTCCCGCGGCTGGGGGCCTCGGAGGGAGTGGTTGGAGTGCTGACATCGGCTTCCTCTTCGAAGTCTTCGTCTTCCTCCAGCTTCAGCTCCACGGAGCCTGTAGGCTCCGGGGGCTGGGCGGGCTCCCCACCTTTTTCAGCCTCCTCGACCCGCCCCTCGACCTCAACCCCCTCCGGCAGGGAGGGGGTGGGGGTCTCTGGAGCGGACACCTCTCCCTCCTCGACCTCCTCACCTTGCTCCTCAGCCCTTACTTCCTCAGTTACTGTTGGCTTCGTGAGCATAAGCTTGATCGGCTTAGGTTTCGGTAATCGTCTTAGATGGAGTCTGCGGTGATCGTAGATGATAAGCTTCGCCTTAATCAGCTTCTTCCACATCTTCTCCGCCTCCTCGAGGCTCGCCCTGAAGAGGAACCTCTCCAGGACGAACCTCGGGAGGCTGTCCAAGCCAATCGCGATGATAGTACCTGCATCTTTCGTTATTGATGCAGGCATCAGCTCGGGATCGGGGCATATTAGAACCACCCCGACCCCAAAACCTCTCAACTCATAGACGATCCGCTCTCCTACCGTCGGTGGTTCGTCAGGAGTTCTCGGCCTGATGTAGTTCTGCGCCTCCTCAGCAACTATCAACTCTCCCAGCCTCGCCTTTAGCCCCCCTTTCAGCGCGTCCTTGTACTTCCTCACTAGGATCGCGATCGCATATGCAGACTTCAGGTATACTGAGGGGAGTTGGCTGAGGTCGTAGACGACGACGGAGTCGCTTCCTCTGACGTTCACCGCAGGCCTCTCCTCGTCTATCAGCAACACGTAAAGCCTCCGGATAAGCGCCAGGTACATGTTGGCTTCAGCGTATCTCCTTTCGATGCTCGCGAGGTCGGCGGCCCTCGTCAGCTCGCGTATTACTTCGGACGTCGTCGGAATCCCCTTCTCGTAGAGTTTGACCATGGTCCTCAGCAGAAGCGTCGCGCTCGCCGGCGACACCTCCGCCACGTCTTTGCTCATCTCGCGTATCATCTCCACGGCGTAAAGCGCCTTCTCCTCCGCAGTTTCTCCGGGGACGTCCCAGATATTGATCTTCCTTACCACAGACGCTCCCTTGAGGTAGGAAACGTACTCGCCCTTCCAGTCGATGACCGTCATTTTGATCCCCTTTTTGACCGCCTTAGCAATTACCTCCTTCGCAACCGTGGTCTTCCCCGACCCCGTCGGCCCCAGCACGACCATGTGTCGTGCCAAGGCCGACAGGGGCACCACCCCCAGCACCCTCCTAGCCCTCAATGCCCGGAGGAAGAGGAGGGCAGGGGTGATGGTCGTTATCGCCGCGATCGCTGCGATTGTTGCGATTGGTACTACATTGACCCTCGGCAGTAGCTCGGGTACCCCTTGGACGATTCCGTACTTCGCCCAGTCCCTCATACCCTCCTGTACCACGTGCAGGAGGGCAAGGGGAACGTCTATCTCGTAGACGGCGACCACCTCCGTTACATACCCAGCCTCGGCTACTACAGGATACCGGAAATCGACGTCCCGCTCGATTACCTGCTATCGAGGATAAAGGGTAGCGGGATGGATACGGAGAGCATCGACCACGTCTACGATTATTTCGGCAACAGGAGGATCCTGATCGAGGTCCCGGAGGAGGAGATAGAGAGGGAGATGGAGCAGAACAGGCTCAGGAAAGAATGGGAAGCCAAGATCGCCGAAAGACTCCAGAAGTGCACGCTCCTCTGGCAAAGCGATAAGGTGCGGGCCTACCTGCTCGACGACGAGGAGCTCGCCGGGGTGTTTTTAGATGCGGTAAGCGTTCAGATGGTGAAGGATCTGGGCAGACTCATCGTTATCGCCGGGCCATATTTTGACGAGCCATACAGGGTCGCCTCCCTGAGCATCCATATGCCGACCAAGGTCCTCGCCGCGAAATCTTTGCTTGAGAGGAGAGGAGTTCCGGGAACTCTCACGGTAAAGAACGAGGGGGTGCCGGGACCGAAATACCTGATCAGGCTTACCTTTAGACACCTCGACCCGCTCGGATACTGCACGCTCTACCTCGATCCGTACGAGAAATGCGTAAAGATGGCGCCTAAGGCGAGGGTCGTCCACGAGGACGGAAAGCTCGTGCTGATAGACGACGAAGCGGTGGAGGAGCTGATGAGGGAGAGGGGAGCTTAGGCCCAGCCCGTATTTATTCCTCGTTTCAGTTTTTATTTCGTGATGATCCGCCTACCTGTCCAGTACTGGAAGTTTTTGATCCAGTCCTTTCTGGACGAGTGGGTCGAGCGGGC